>JBNLCA010000622.1:0-11232 GCA_050303575.1 Paracoccaceae bacterium | reverse complement strand
GTGCCGCAGAACGAGGCGGGGCGGATCACCGAGCCGCCGGTTTGCGTGCCGATGGCGAGCGGTACCATCCCGGCGGCGACAGCCGCCGCCGAACCCTGGGACGAGCCGCCCGGCGTATGTGCCGGGTTGACCGGGTTCACCGTCGGGCCGGGATGCATGTAGGCGAGTTCCGTCGTCACCGTCTTGCCGATCAGAAGCGCGCCCTCGGCCTTCAGCCGTGCGACGATCCAGGCATCCTCGGACGGGATGCGCCCGGCATCGAGGGACGTGCCGTTCCCGGTCGGGATGCGGGCGGTGTCGATGATGTCCTTCAGCGCCACAGGCACGCCGTGGAGCCGCCCGGTCGGCCGTCCGGAGTGGCGTGCCCGGTCAAGCGCTTCGGCCTGGTGGCGGACATAGTCCGGATCGTGCCAGGCGAAGGCGCGGACCTGCCCGTCCCGCGCGGCGATGGCGGCAAGATAGGCCTCGGCCACCTCCTCGGCGCGGAGCGCGCCATGGGCCAGCCGGTCGCGCAACTCGCGCGCGGGAAGTGCGCGGATGGCATCGAGCTGTGCTGCGGGGATCGCCCTGGCGTTACCCATAGAAGGTCCTCGGCAGGTAGAAGACGATGTCGGGGAAGATGTACATCATCGCCATGCAGAGGATCACCATCACGAGGAACGGGAAGCACCCCTTGAAGATGTCGGTGAGCAGAACCTCCGGCGGCGCGATGCCCTTCAGGTAGTAGGCCGACATCGCCATCGGTGGTGTCAGGAACGAGGTCTGCAGGTTCAGCGCCACGAGGATGCCGAAGAACAGCGGATCGATGCCGAAATGCGGCAGGAGCGGCAGGAAGATCGGCACGAAGATGATGATGATCTCGGACCATTCCAGCGGCCAGCCCAGAAGGAAGATGATCAGCTGAGCCATGATCAGGAACATCAGCGGGCTGAGGTTCAGGCCGGTCACGAACTCTGCGATTACCTTCTCGCCGCCGAGATACGAGAAGACCGACGAGAACGTGTAGGAGCCCACGAAAAGCCAGCAGACCATCGCGGTGGTTCGGACGGTCAGGTAGACGCTCTCGCGCAGCCGGTCCCAGGTCATCGCCCGGTAGGCGAAGGCAAGAAGGATGCCGCCGAGCGCGCCGATGGCGGCGGCCTCGGTCGGCGTGGCGAGACCGAAGAGGATCGAGCCGAGAACGGCAAGGATCAGCAGCGCGAGCGGCAGGAACGAGGTGGCGATCATCCACGCAAGCTCGCCGCCGGGAACGTCGGGGACCTCGCCCTTCTCGGGCTTGGGCGCGACCGAGGGCTGCAGGATCGAACGGCCGACGACATAGACGATGTAGAGGCCGACAAGGGTGAAGCCGGGCAGGAGCGCGCCGGCATAGAGGCGAACGGCCGAGATGCCCGAGGCGGCGGCATAGACGATCAGCATGATCGACGGAGGGATCAGGATGCCGAGCGTGCCGCCGGCGCAGATGATACCCGAGGCAAAGGCGTTGTCGTAGCGCGCCTTCAGCATCTGCGGCAGTGCCAGGAGGCCCATCAGCGTCACCACCGCGCCGACGATGCCGGTGGCTGTCGCAAAGAGCGCGCAGGTGATCAGCGCGGCGACGCCCATCGAGCCGGGCACGTTCTTCGAGGCGATGTTCAGCGTGCCGAAGAGGCGGGCGACGATGTTCGACCGTTCCACGATGTAGCCCATGAAGAGGAACAGCGGCACCGCGGTCAGCACGTCGTTCGACATGACCGTGTAGGTCTGGTTGATGAAGAGGTCGAAGATCCGGTTGTTCAGCCACCCTTCGAGCCAGGTCGACGTCGATTCCCACCAGCCTGCCGTCTCGTCGAGGCGGTTGAAGGCGCGCCACATCCGGTCGCTCTCGAAATAGGCGTAGTAGCCGAAGCCGATTCCCATCGCCATGAGCGTGAAGGCGATCGGGAAGCCCAGGAACACCATCACGATGAAGAGGCCCAGCATCAGCAGGGCCACCTGCGGGTCGCTCATACGTGGCCTCCGGCTTCGGCCTCGTGGGCCTTCTTGAGAAGGATGTCTTCGGTCTCCATCACGTCTTCCTCGGGCTGGACCCAGCGGTTGGTGCGGATCGCGATGATGCAGCGGAAGATTTGCGCGACGCCCTGGATGGCAAGCAGGATCCCGGCTGCCACCATGACTGTCTTGAACTGGAAGATCGGGATGCCGGCCGGGCTGTTCACGGAGACCTCGGTATAGCCCCACGAGCGCGAGGCGTACTTCCAGCCGGTGAAGATCAGCGCCAGGACCGCCGGGTAGAAGAAGAGGATGTAAAGGACGAGGTCGACCTTGCCCTGGGTCTTCGGCTGCCAGGTGCGGTAGAGGAAGTCGCCCCGGACATGGCCGTTGCGCGAGAGCGTGTAGGCTCCGCCCATCATGAAGAGCGTGCCGTACATGATGAACGAGACGTCGAGCGCCCAGGGCGTCGGGCTGTTCAGCACGTAGCGGACGAAGACCTCGTAGCTGGTGCCAATCGTCATCAGAAGGATCAGCCAGGCGAAGGCCTTGCCGAACCAGGCCGACACCGCATCGGCGAAACGGATGTAACGAAGCATACCCTACCTTCCCCGGAACAGGGGCCCGGCGATCGTGTCGCCGGGCCCCTTGGTATCACATCGCGGGCGGCCGCGTCAGAGTTTGAGCTTGCCCGGGAAGTAATGCTCGTAGGCGAGCGCGTAGTCGGGTGCGTTCATCAGTTCGTAGAACGTGACCCGCTCGACCCAGGCGCGCTGGCTTTCCATGACTCGGGCCATGTATTCGTCCTCGGCGAGTTCGGGGATCAGCCCGTCCCAGGCCTGCAGCTCGGCGTCGAGGATGTCCTTCGAGGTCCGGTGCACGGTCACGCCATGCTCGTCCTGGAGCTTCTGAAGGTCGGCCGAGTAGTTGTCCATCGCGAGCGCGGTATTCGAGGTCGAGGCCGCCTCGACGCTGTATTTCAGGATCGCCTGAAGGTCGGGGTCGAGGTCGTCCATGAAGTCCTTGTTGAACAGGAACTCGAAGGATTCCGACGCCTGGTGGTAGGACGAGAGGTAGTAGTTCTTGGCCACGTCCTGCGCGCCGAAGCGCATGTCCGACGACGGGTTGTTGAACTCGAACGCGTCGATGACGCCACGCTCCATCGCCGGGACGATCTCGCCGCCCGGAAGCTGGGCGACCGACATGCCGAGCTTCTGCATGAGGTCGGCGGCAAGGCCCACGGTGCGGTACTTGAAGCCCTGCAGGTCGGCGGCGGTGTTGACCTCGCCCTTGAACCAGCCCAGCGGCTGGGCGAACATCGGAAAGCCGAAATAGCCGTAGACGTTGAGGCCCAGGATGTCCTGCGTCAACTCGCGGTAAAGCTCGGCGCCGCCGCCCTGGTAGAACCACGAAAGCATGGTGGTGGCCGAGCCGCCGAAGACCGGGCCGGTGCCGAAGAACGACGCGCCCTTGTGCTTGCCGTACCAGTAGACCGAGACCGAGTGGGCGGCGTCGAGCACGCCGTCATTGACCCCGTCCATGACCTGGAAGGCCGCGACGACTGCACCCGCGGGCAGAAGGTCGACCTTCAGCCGGCCGTTCGACATTTCCTCGACGCGCGTGGTGTACTGGCGGGCAAAATCCATCCAGATGTCCGATGCCGGCCACGAGGTCTGCATCTTCATCGTGATCGGCGCCTGTGCCAGCACGGCGGGCGCCGCCAGCGTCGCGGCCGCAGCCGCCGAGCCGCCGAGCGCGCCCTTGCGCAGGAACGAGCGGCGTGAAAGCGGCCGGGTGTTACCGGTATCGGTCATGGTAGTCCTCCCTGAGCTCTGCCGGTCGTGCTTGCGCGCACGCCGCCATGTTGCCGGCTCGACTATAATCCCCTGCGGTTCGATGGCAATAGTGGTCAGTTTTTGTGACCAGTTGTGCAGTTTCGCACGGGGTACGGCTGCGCCTGGCCGGGCGTCGCGCTTGCACCCGCCGGGACGAGGGCATAGATGCGACGGGTTGCGGCGGCGGGCGTGCCGGCGTCGGGCCGGACCGGGACAGGCCGGATCGCCCTGCCGGGAAACCGTCCTTGCGGCCCCTCCGGCGCGCAACTAAGACTTGATTAATAGTTTCGCGGCTATTGAGGGCCGAGAAGAGGCGGCGGATATGAGAGACCCTATCGACACTTACATGAACACGCTGGTCCCGATGGTGGTCGAGCAGACCAGCCGGGGCGAACGGGCCTACGACATCTATTCGCGCCTTTTGAAGGAACGGATCATCTTCCTTGCCGGGCCGGTGCACGACGGGGTCGCAAGCCTGATGGTGGCGCAGCTTCTGTTCCTGGAATCCGAGAATCCGACCAAGGAAATCTCGATGTACATCAACTCGCCCGGCGGGGTGGTGACCTCGGGCCTGTCGATCTACGACACGATGCAGTACATCCGGCCCAAGGTCTCGACGCTGGTCGTCGGCCAGGCCGCCTCGATGGGCTCGCTCCTGCTCGCCGCTGGCGAGAAGGGCATGCGGTTCAGCCTGCCGAACAGCCGGATCATGGTTCACCAGCCCTCGGGCGGCTACCAGGGCCAGGCGACGGACATCATGATCCACGCCAGGGAGACCGAGGCGCTCAAGAAGCGGCTCAATGAAATCTACGTGAAACATACCGGCCAGAAGCTGGAAACGGTGGAGGCCGCCCTCGAGCGGGACAACTTCATGACCGCCGAAATGGCCAAGGAATGGGGCCTGATCGACGACATTCTGGAATCCCGGCCGAAGGACGCCGAGGAGAAGTAACCAAGAGCCGGTTTCGGGCGATTTGGCGTTGTGCCAAGCCCTTTGCTGGCCTAGACTTCCGCGACGGCGCACCCGGAGAGGCACGGGGCGCACGAGAGGGTGAGTGATGCCGAACAGTTCTTCGGGTGACAGCAAGAACACGCTCTACTGCTCGT
Source organism: Paracoccaceae bacterium (assembly GCA_050303575.1). Classification (GTDB taxonomy): domain Bacteria; phylum Pseudomonadota; class Alphaproteobacteria; order Rhodobacterales; family Rhodobacteraceae; genus JBNLCA01. The sequence continues at coordinate 6,319 of JBNLCA010000622.1, read as the reverse complement.
TCTGCGGAAAGAGCCAGCACGAGGTGCGCAAGCTGATCGCGGGTCCGACCGTCTTCATCTGCGATGAATGCGTCGAACTCTGCATGGACATCATCCGCGAGGAGACCAAGGCCTCGGGTCTGAAATCCTCGGACGGCGTGCCGACTCCGCGCGATATCTGCAACGTCCTCGACGACTACGTGATCGGCCAGATGCATGCCAAGCGCGTGCTCTCGGTCGCCGTGCACAACCACTACAAACGCCTGAACCACGCGGCGAAGTCGGCTGACATCGAGCTGGCGAAATCGAACATCCTGCTGATCGGCCCGACCGGCTGCGGCAAGACGCTGCTGGCCCAGACGCTCGCCCGCATCCTCGACGTGCCGTTCACGATGGCCGACGCGACCACGCTGACCGAGGCCGGCTATGTTGGCGAGGATGTCGAGAACATCATCCTGAAGCTGCTCCAGGCCAGCGAGTACAATGTCGAGCGCGCGCAGCGCGGCATCGTCTATATCGACGAGGTCGACAAGATCACCCGCAAGTCGGACAACCCCTCGATCACCCGCGACGTGTCGGGCGAGGGTGTGCAGCAGGCGCTTCTGAAGATCATGGAAGGGACCGTCGCATCGGTCCCGCCGCAGGGCGGACGCAAGCATCCGCAGCAGGAGTTCCTGCAGGTCGACACGACGAATATCCTCTTCATCTGCGGCGGCGCGTTCGCCGGGCTCGAGAAGATCATCTCGCAGCGCGGCAAGGGTTCGGCCATCGGCTTCGGCGCCGAGGTCAAGGATCCCGACGGCCGCGGCGTCGGCGACATGTTCAAGACGCTCGAGCCCGAGGATCTGCTGAAGTTCGGCCTGATCCCGGAATTCGTCGGCCGCCTGCCGGTCATCGCAACGCTCGAGGACCTGGACGAGGCGGCGCTTGTCACCATCCTGTCCGAGCCGAAGAACGCTCTGGTGAAGCAGTACCAGCGGCTCTTCGAGATCGAGGGCGTGGAACTGACCTTCACCGAGGACGCGCTGAGCGCCGTGGCGCGCCGCGCCATCGCCCGCAAGACCGGTGCGCGCGGCCTGCGCTCGATCATGGAAGACATCCTGCTCGACACGATGTTCGAACTGCCCTCGCTGCGCGGCGTCGAGGAAGTCGTCGTGAACGAGGAGGCGGTGACGGCAGGTGCCAAGCCGCTCCTGATCTACGCCGAAGGCAAGAAGGAGCCGGCCTCGGCCGGCTGAGCCTTGCGGACGAGTTGAGAAAATCGGGCCGGCCGGATCTTCCGCGCCGGTCCTTTCGTTTCGTGGGGGCCGCAGAAGGCGGCAAGGGGGAAGAATGCAACGCAAGCACATCTCGACCGGATCGCCGTTCGAGGCGCAGATCGGCTATTCGCGCGCCGTCGTCGTCGATGGCTGGGTCTTCGTCTCGGGCACCACGGGCTATGACTACACGACAATGGAAATGCCCGAGGGGATCGAGGACCAGTGCCGCAACGCGCTGAACACCATCGGCCGCGCCCTCAACGAGGCCGGGGCAAGCTTCGATGACGTGGTGCGCGTGCGTTACATCCTGCCCGACAAGGAAGACTGGGAGCCGTGCTGGCCGATCGTCTCGCAGGCCTTCGCCCATTCGCGGCCGGCGGCCACGATGATCGTGGCCGGCCTCCAGAACCCCGAGATGAAGATCGAGATCGAGGCGACGGCGCGCCTGCCCGAGCGGGTCCGCACCATGCGCTATCCGTAAGGCGCTGGACCTTCCGTCCGGCATCGGCCATATCAGGGCAAACTTCCCGGAGGCACCGATGGGCATCCTTTCCCCGATCCTGCGCGCCGTCACCTGGTGGAACGGGCAGACGCTGAACACGCAGATCTATACCGCGCTCAAGGGCGTGAAGGTCGGCGAGGACGCGGCGGGCAACACGTTCTACCGCTCGAAGAACGGCAAGCGTCGCTGGGTCATCTTCAACGGCGAGGCCGAGGCGAGCCGGGTCAGCCCCGAATGGCACGGCTGGCTTCACCACACCTGGGATGAGCCGCCGACCGAGGCGCCGCTGAAGCATAAGCCCTGGGAAAAACCGCATCAGGAGAACCTGACCGGCACGTTGGCTGCCTATGCGCCGCCGGGTTCGATCCGTGCCGGCGCACCGGCCGAGCGGCGCGACTACGACGCCTGGACCCCGGAGTGACATGGCGGAGAATGCCACAGAGGTGATCGTCGGCGGCGTGGTCCTGGCGGCCGCGCTGGGCTTCGTCGTCTATGCCGGCCAGGTGTCCGGCTTCACCGCGGGCGGCACCTATGACCTCAAGGCCAGTTTCCGCTCGGCGCAGGGCGTGTCGGTCGGCACCGACGTCCGTCTTGCGGGCGTGAAGGTGGGTACCGTCTCGTCGCTGGATCTCAACCCGCAGACCTTCTTCGCCGACGCGGTCTTCACCGTGGACGACCGGATCGAAGTGCCCGAGGATTCCACCGTGCTTGTCTCACAGGAAGGGCTGCTTGGCGGGAATTTCATTGAAATTCAACCGGGTGGCTCGGATCTTAGCCTCGAGCCCGGGGGTGAGTTCTACGACGTCCAGAGCTCGGTCAGCCTGATCACCCTGCTGCTGCGCGCCTTCACCAGCGATGGCGGCGACGGCACGGATGCACCGGCGGACGGCGGATGATCCGGGTCCTCGCGCTTGTCGCCACGCTCGCCGGGCCGGCGGGGGCGCAGGATCAGCCGCCGGAGGTCCCGGACGGACCGTCGGCGACCGAGGCGGAGGGGGGCCTGATCCGCGGGCTCGACAAGGTCACCGGCGCCACCACCGACTTCGAGATGCAAAAGGGAGACTCGGCGCGGTTCGGGCGGCTGACCATCGTGCTTTCTGAATGCCGCTATCCGACCGAGGACCCGGCGTCGGACGGGTTCGCCTTCCTGACCATCCTCGACGATGCGTCCTCGACGCCGGTCTTCCAGGGTTGGATGATCGCCTCGTCGCCGGCGCTGAACGCGCTCGACCACCAGCGCTATGACGTCTGGCTCATCCGCTGCAACATCCCCGAGGGCTGAGGCATCTCGGGCGCGGTGAAGTCCGCGGTGTAGGCAAGGGCAACGCGCAGGAGCGCGCGATATTCCGACTGGCTGATCTCGACCGCACCGAGCGAGGCGAGGTGGTCGGTCAGGAACTGCGTGTCGAACAGCCGGAAGCCCGCCACGCGCAGCCGGTCAACCAGGTAGGCAAGCGCCATCTTCGAGGTGTCGGTGCGGCGCGAGAACATGCTCTCGCCGAAGAAGGCGGCGCCGAGCGTCACGCCGTAGACCCCGCCGACCAGATCGCCGCCGTCCCAGACCTCGAGAGAGTGGGCGTGGCCCTCCTCGTGGAGTTGCTGGTACGCCTTGAAGATCTGCGCGTTGATCCAGGTCTCCGAACGGTCCGCACAGGCGCGCACGACTCCCGCGAAGTCGGTGTTTGTTCGAATTGTGTAAGTGGATCGCAGAATCCGACGTCGAAGCGACCGCGAGATGTGGAAATTCTCCAAGGGAAAGATGCCACGTTTCTCGGGCACGACCCAGAAGACGCGCGTTGAATGACGCGTTTCGGCCATCGGGAACGCGCCGCGAGCATAGGCGCGCAGCAGGGTCGAAGGGGAAAGGTCGAGGGGCGCGGTCACGGCGCCCATCCTATCACGACAGGTTTTCGGCCAGCCACTTTTCCAGCCAGTGGATCGTGTAGTTGCCCGACTGGACGTCCGGCTCTTCCAGGAGCTGCCGGAAGAGCGGGATCGTCGTATCGATCCCGTCGACGATGATCTCGCCCAGCGCACGCGACAGCCGCGCCAGCGCCTCGGGCCGGTCTCGGCCATGGACGATCAGCTTGCCGATGAGGCTGTCGTAGTAGGGCGGGATCCGGTAGCCGTCGTAAAGCGCCGAGTCCATCCGCACGCCCAGACCGCCCGGCGCGTGATACTGCGTCACCCGACCCGGCGAGGGCGAGAAGTTCGGCAGTTTCTCGGCGTTGATGCGTACCTCGATGGCGTGGCCGTTCGGGACCAGGTCTTCCTGGACCAGTTCCATCGGCAGGCCGGCCGCGACGCGGATCTGCTCGCGGACGAGGTCGACGCCATAGACCGCCTCGGTCACGGGATGCTCGACCTGGAGGCGGGTGTTCATCTCGATGAAGTAGAAGTTTCCGTCCTCGAAGAGGTACTCGATCGTGCCAGCGCCGGAATAGCCGATCCGCGCCACCGCCTCGGCCGAGGTGCGGCCGATCTCGGCCCGCATCTCGGGGGTGATGACGGGGCCGGGGGATTCCTCCAGCACCTTCTGGTGGCGGCGCTGGAGCGAGCAGTCCCGCTCGCCCAGATGGACCGCATTGCCCTTGCCGTCGCCGAAGACCTGGATCTCGATATGGCGCGGCTTGCCGAGGTACTTCTCGATGTAGACCTCGTCGTTGCCGAAGGCGGCCTTGGCTTCCGAGCGGGCGGTGCGGAAGGCGGTCTCGAGCTCACCGTCGGACTTCGCCAGCTTCATGCCGCGCCCGCCGCCGCCGGCGGTCGCCTTGATGATGACCGGATAGCCGATGTCGGCGGCGACCGTCTTCGCCTCGTCGAGGGTCGGCACGCCGCCGTCCGAGCCCGGAACGACCGGAACGCCCAGGTTCTTGACCGTTTCCTTGGCGGTGATCTTGTCGCCCATGATGCGGATATGTTCCGCGCGCGGGCCGATGAAGGTCAGGCCGTGATCCTCGACGATCTGCACGAAGTTCGCGTTTTCGCTGAGAAATCCGTAGCCCGGATGGATTGCTTCCGCCCCGGTGATCTCGCAGGCCGAGATGATCGCGGGGACCGAGAGGTAGCTTTCGGGCGAGGGCGGGGGGCCGATGCAGACGCTTTCGTCGGCCATGCGGACATGCATCGCGTCGGCGTCGGCGGTCGAATGGACGGCGACCGATCCGATGCCCATCTCGCGGCATGCGCGGATGACGCGAAGAGCGATCTCGCCCCGGTTGGCGATGAGGACTTTCGAGAACATCACTCGATGATCATCAGGGGGGCGCCGAACTCGACGGGCGAGCCGTCGCCGACAAGGATCCGCTTGACCGTGCCGGCGCGGGGCGCGGGGATCTGGTTCATCGTCTTCATCGCCTCGATGATGAGGATCGTCTGCCCTTCGCTCACCTTGGCACCGACGGTGACGAAGGGATCGGCGCCGGGTTCGGACTGCAGGTACGCGGTGCCGACCATGGGTGAGGTCACCGCGCCGGGGTGATCGGCCGGGTCGTCCGAGGCCGGGGCGGCAGCGGCGGGTGCGCCGGCGGCAGCCGGAGCGGCGGCGGTTGGCGCGGCGTAGTGCGCGGCCGGGGCAGCCATCTGCACGACCTGCGGGGCGGATTTGGAAACGCGGACGTTGAGGCTGTCGTCCTCGCCATACTCGCGCTTGACCTCGAGCTCGGTGAGGTCGTTTTCCTTGAGAAGCCGGGCGAGGGCCTCGATGAAGGCCACATCGGCCTCGTGGTCATGTTTGCTCATGCCATCCTCGGTTCTAGCGGCCCGCGCGCGGGCGGGCGGTGCCGGATTTGGCCGCTTATACGGATTCCGGCGGCGAGAGAAAAGCGCGAGTTTTTCAGGCAGGAAAGCTATTTGACCGGGCGCCGGATGTTCGCCGGGCGTTCCGCTCAGCCCGCCCAGAGGCCGCGGGCACCGGTCCAGATCAACCTGAGCGAGATCAGCACCAGCATGAAGTTCAGCGCCCGGCCGAAGTTCCGCTCGCTCATCCGGTCGAGGAGGAGCTTGCCGGTGAGCGTGCCGGCCATGCCGGCCAGGATCATCGCGGCGATGAAGCCCAGCCAGGGCGCGAAGGCGAAGCCGAGGGCGCCGAACGTGGCGATCTTCAGCCCGTGCTGGAGAGTCATGAAGCTGGCATGGGTGGCGACAAAGGCCTGGCGGGGAAGGTTCAGCGACTTGACGTAGCCGGCGACGAAGGGACCGGTCGCCCCGAAGAACATGGTCAGGAAGGTCGAGATCATGCCGGTGAGCCAGGGAAAGGCGGCCATCCATCTCGGCGGCTTGGCCAGCACGCTCCAGATCACGAAGAGGCCCACCCCGGCCTGGATCGCGGCAGGCGGCAGGTCGATGACAAGCAGCCCTCCCGCAAATGCCCCGATCACCGATCCCGCCGCGAAGGCGAGGTAGGGCGGACGGTGGATGTGGCGGAAAAGAAGCGCCGTCCGGGTGGCGTTCGAGCCGAGCTGGACGATGCCGTGAACCGGGATCAGCGCGCCGGGCGGCATCAGCGTTGCCATGATCGCAAGCACGAGGACCCCGCCGCCGATCCCTAGGGCCACGGTGATGAAGGACCCGGCAAAGC
>JBNLCA010000621.1:0-3074 GCA_050303575.1 Paracoccaceae bacterium | reverse complement strand
GGCGGCATCGCGGCTGCGCGGAATACCTCGCTCGATCATGTGACCGACGACACGGATTTTATCACCTTCCTCGACTCCGACGACACGATGCCGCCCGGCCGGATCGCTGCCGACCTGAGGCTGCTCGCGGCCGACCCGACGCTGGACATGACCTACGGGCGGATGACGTTCGTCGACCGGATCGACCCGCGGACCCTTCTGCCCGCCAAGGGCGCGGCCGAGGCCCGGGCGCGCGCCATCCACATGTCCTGCGCGTTGATGCGGCGCAGCCTCGTCGACCGGATCGGACGGTTCGACGAGACGCTGAAACAGGCCGAGGACACGGACTACCTTCTTCGCATCTTCGAGATCGGTACGCGCTGTCGCGAAACCGAGACCGACTGCCTGTACTACCTGCGGCACGAGGGCGGTATCAGCCGCAACGTAGCCGAGGCGCGGCAGTCGTTCCTGAAGGCGATCATCCGCTCGATGGCGCGGCGCAAGAAGGACCCGTCGCGCGTGCTGCGACTGCCGGAGTTCGAATTCGAGGATCCCGAGAGAGGACGTGTCTTCAATGCCGGCTTTCGGCGTAGTCATACCGGCGTTCAACGCTGAGGCGACGCTGGGCGATGCGCTCCGCTCGGTTCTGGCGCAGGTGCCGGCGCCGGCCGAGGTGGTCGTGGTCGACGATGGTTCGACCGACGGCACCGCCGAGGTGGCGAGAAGCTTCGCCGGTTGCCGGCTGGTCTGGCAGGCAAATGCCGGGCCGGGCGCGGCGACGACCGCCGGTGTGGCCCATGTCGCGGCACCGATTGTCGCATTCCTGGATGCCGACGACATCTGGCTGCCGGGCAAGATGGCACGGCAGCTCGCCTGGTTCGACGCGCATCCGGAGGATGCGATGGTCGGTTGCCTCCTGCGTCAGTTCCGCGACGGTACGCATGACGACGGGACGGGCGAGGTGCGGTCCGGCCTGACCCGCACCGGCCTCGTCGTCCGGCGTGAGCTCTTCGCATCGGTCGGCCCCATGGTCGATCCGCCCGAGAGGCGGGGAGAGCTGGTCGACTGGGTCGGGCGCGCACGCGCATTGGGCCACCGGGTTCACGAGATCGACGAGGTTCTTGCGCTGCGCCGAATCCGGCCCGGCAGCCTGTCATGGGGGCGCGACCGGGCGCGCGACGTGGGCTATCTGCGCGCCGCCCACGCGGCGATGAAGCGGAACCGCGTTGCCAGGGGCGGTGCCGAATGAGCGGACGGGCGGGCGGCGCGTGGACGGGCGGCGGGCGAGCCGCGGGCGGCGCATCGCGGCGCTATCCCGATATCTCGTGGTCCTGGCCGCGGGGCGATCTCGACCTTCTGTTGCGCGCCGCTGCGCACACCGACGCCGACGCGGCGCGCACGGCGTTCGAGCCTTGGCTTGCCGCCACGGACATCGACGCGCTGAGCTTCCGCGAGCATCGCCTGCTTGCCGCTATCGCCGACCGGTTCGGCAAGGCCTTGTCGCATCATCCCGAGTATCCGCGCCTTGTCGGGCTGCAGCGGATGATGTGGACGCGCTCGCGCATGACGATCCAGGCCGTTCTGCCGGTGCTGCGGTCGATGGCCGCGGCCGGGATCGACGTGATGCTCCTGAAGGGCGCGAGCCGGGTTGCGCTCGACGCCGCGAACCAGCGGCAGCGCATTGCCTACGACGTCGACGTTCTGGTTCGGCCCGAGCAGGTGGCGGCATCCCTGGACATGCTCGAAGCGGGCGGCTGGCAGCACAATCTCGGCGTCAGCTTCGCGCGCCTGCGCGCTACGGCGAAGGACATGGACGGACAGAATTTCCTCAAGGGTCCCTTCGGCGACATCGACCTGCATGTCTGCGCCTATCATCCGGCGCATCGCCACCCGGCACGCGATGCGGCCATCTGGGACGGCGCGCGGGCGGCCGATTACCTCGGCGTGCCGGCCTTCGTCGCCGCGCCGGAAGAGCGGATCGCGATGGCCATCGCGCATGGTGCGGAGGGCGGGCACAGCCAGAGCGACTGGCTGCTCGACTGCGCCCACACCGTCGCGGAAGAACCTGTCGATTGGGCGCAGCTTCTCGCGATCCTCGTGCACCGCAACGCCGTGAACGAGGCGCGGATCGCCGTGGGCTATCTCGCCGATCGGCTGGGCTGCGCCATCCCGCAGGGGTTCCGCGACGGTCTGTCCAGATCTGTCTCGGGCGGCTTGATGAAGCGGCACGTCGCGCTGGCGCTGGCCAAGCCGGGCGACGACTGGGGCTGGGTCAAGCCCATCGGCCACGGCATTGCCCGGCGCCTCCACAAGCGCGCGGTCCGCGATGTGCGCGAGGCGGATGCGATCCGCGGCAAAGTGCGGCCGGCATGGACCCGGCCGGACGGAGAGGCCACGTCGGTCCACGTGCTCGCCCACCCCGAGACGGCGGGCCGGATGATCTGCCGCCTTGATCTTCTGGTCGGTGCGGCGGACGTTGCTCGGAAGTGGCTGTTCGAGGTGAACTCGAACCTCGGGCATGTCGCTCTTCTGAAGGCGCGAACCCATTCCAGCGCCTTCGCGCTCAGGCGGATGCGTTTCGAGTTCCCGGTCGAGGTCACGTCCGGCCTAGCCGCGCTTCGTGTCGAGGGGCGGGCGCTGCGGCCGTTCATGGACCGCGAGGCGCCGGAGGCGCGCCGGCGCTTCGAGGCGCCCGCGTTCCAGGTCGAGCGGGTGGTTTTCCGCCCGGTCTGAGCTCAGCTCACCGCGGCCAGAAGCGCCGCGTTTCCGCCGGCCGCCGTCGTGTCGATGCAAAGATGCCGTTCGAGCCGGCAGGCTGGGCTGATATCGGCCAGCGTGACGAGCGGGATCAGCGTGCCGGCCCTTGCAGCGAGCGCCGCGCGAAGGGCACGGGCGGTTTCAGCATCGCCCCACCACGTGACGAGATCGACCCCGTCAAGCTCGGTCAGCGCCTCGGGAGCGAGCGCGCCGGGCGCCTCGACGGCGGCGCAGCCTTCGGCGCGGGCTGCAGCGGCCTGCCGCGCGGCGGCCTCGGCGCCGGGACCGAGGCAGAGAACCGTGCCGCGCGGATACGTGCGCAGAAGGTTCGACTCGCC
>JBNLCA010000620.1:0-3546 GCA_050303575.1 Paracoccaceae bacterium | reverse complement strand
CGGATTGCGCGGCCTACGACTACGCCGGTGGCGGGCCGCTCGCGGTGACGGGCTATTGCTCGGGCGGCGAACGGACGGGCGAGGCGCGGCTGACCGGACCGGGACGGCTGACACAGACGCTGGGCGGGCGGAGCGAGGAGCTGTGGGTCCTGTGGGTCGATGCCGACTACCGGACGGCGGTGATCGGCACGCCCACGGGCAAGGTCGGGATGATCCTGAACCGCGTGCCCGAGATGCCGGCCGACCGGTTGCGCGCGGCGCGCGAGGTGATGGACTGGAACGGTTACGACGTCGCGGCGCTGAGGGCGGTACGGTGAGGGTTCTCACCCTGATCGCGTTTCTGGGGCTCGCCGCCTGCGTCGGGGATGGCCCGGTCGGTCCGGACGAGTGGGACGCCTGCGAAGCGTCCGGCCGGGTCGTCGTGGGCGACGGCAAGGGCGGAAGCATCTGCCGGGCGCGGGAGCTGCCACGCTCCGAGGCGGCAGAGTGCGTGGCGCGCGGCGGCCGGGTCTCGACCGCGGGGCTGCTCGGCTACGAATACTGCTACGTGCCTCCGGGCGACATGGGCAAGGCGTGCTCGCGGCGCAGCGATTGCGAACGCGAATGCCTGGCCGAGACGCGGCAATGCGGCGATCCGGGCGCGAGCGGCGCGTCGGTTCTGGACGATCTCGGCCGCGTGGAGCAGATGCCGATTGAATGAGGCCGGCCATCCGGGTCTGGTTTTTCGGGGAGTTGAGATGATGGCGCGCAAGGCAGCGGTCGTTGGCGGCGGAGTGATCGGGGCGGGCTGGGCCGCGCGGTTCCTGCTGATGGGGTGGGACGTGGCGGTTTCCGACCCCGACCCCGAGGCGCCGCGCAAGGTGGGCGAGGTGCTGGCGAACGCGCGGGCGTCTCTGCCGGGGCTTTACGAGGTGGTGCTGCCCGGCGAGGGCAAGCTGACGGTGACCGCCGACCTGGCCGAGGCGGTGACGGGCGCCGAGTGGGTGGTCGAAGCAGTGCCCGAGCGGCTGGAGCTGAAGCACAAGGTCTATGCCGAGATCCAGAAGCACGCGCCGGGGGCGATCATCGGGTCCTCGACCTCGGGCTTCAAGCCGAGCGAGTTGCAGGAGGGGGCACCCGATCCGGGCCGCATCCTCGTCACCCATCCGTTCAACCCGGTGTACCTCTTGCCGCTGGTGGAACTCGTGCCCTCGCCGGCGAACCCGGCCGAGGTGATCGAGACTGCGAAAGCGGTGCTGACCGGGATCGGGATGTACCCGCTCCATGTCCGCAAGGAGATCGACGCCCACATCGCCGACCGTTTCCTGGAAGCCGTGTGGCGCGAGGCGCTGTGGCTTGTGAAGGACGGGATCGCGACGACCGAGGAGATCGACGACGCGATCCGTTACGGGTTCGGGCTGCGCTGGGCGCAGATGGGCCTCTTCGAAACTTACCGGATCGCGGGCGGCGAAGCGGGCATGCGCCACTTCATCGCCCAGTTCGGGCCATGCCTCGCCTGGCCCTGGACCAAGCTGATGGACGTGCCGGACCTGACGGACGAATTGATCGACCAGATCGCGGACCAGTCGGATGCGCAGTCGGGGCGCTATTCGATCCGCGAGCTGGAAGGGATCCGCGACCGCAACCTCGTCGCCATGATGGGGGCGCTGAAGAAACCGTTCAATCCGGCGGGCGCCTACGGGGCCGGGGCACTCCTGCGCGCCGGGGATCGGGCGATGGACGTGCGGCCCAAGGACCTGTCGGTGCCCTTCGTCACCTACGCCCGCGCGGTGCCGTCGGACTGGACCGACTACAACGGCCACATGACCGAGGCGCGCTATCTCGACGCCTTCGGCCGGGCGACCGACCGGTTCATGGAGGCGATCGGCTGCGACGCGGACTATATCGCGACCGGCGGCAGCTTCTTCACGGTCGAGACCCATATCCGCCACCTCGGCGAGGTGAAGGCGGGCGAAAGGTTCGAGGTGGTGACGCAGGTGCTGGGCGCCGAGGGCAAGAAGATGCATCTCTGGCACGAGCTCCGCGTCGGCGGCGAGGTCCGGGCGACGGGCGAGCACATGCTGCTGCATGTCAGCCTTGAGACCCGGCGCGCCGCGCCTCCGGGCGGCGAGGTGGCGGCGAGGCTGGCGGAGGTGTGGGCGGCGCATAGGGGGCTGGCTATGCCAGAGGGCGCAGGCAGGGCCGTGGGGCAGGGACGGTAGCTCAGGTGAACTGAACGACGCAACGCAATTGATCCGGGTGCGTTGCGCAGCCGAAGACATATAGCTGCCCTTCCGTCCAAGCCGGAACGACTATCCCGGCCGAGATTTCAAATATGTGTCGCATGCGTTTCTTGCAGTCGGGGCACTTTGGGAACTCGGGATTTTGCAGCCACTGTGGATGCGCTCCGATTATCACATTGGCGTAGCCGTAATCTTGCATCCATTTGCCAGGTGGGGTGCCGAAACTTTGAAGAAGGTAGTCCAGAACTTTCTCCGGATCCATGCGGGCAAAAGCCCGGCCAACGATCTGAGCTAAGTCGGGGGAGCGTTTCAACGCGGTGCCGATCTGCAGAATGTTCTGGCCTTTGCCGTTCTTGGTAGTTTTGCGCGGAATGCCAACCGCCACAAAGACCTCGCCACGGATCGTGCTTTCCCCGGGCTCATCCAGATAGCGCGGCTGCGGGCCATCGAGTTGGTCAGGCTCGGTAGCTGGGGTGTCGATCGTGATCGTTTTGCCTGACCAGGGCAGGCCGGAGTCATCGGCCGGGATTGTTACGCGCAAGCACTTGTCCGCAGCCAAGCGTCCGGTCCTCCCAAGCCGGAAAGCCGTCGGGGTCGCCCCTCCTGCCGTCTCGATTGCGCGATAGATGTCCGAGAGGCGCGCCTCTCCTAAGATCGATGCGCTCTGGCCAATGTATCGGAATGCGCGGCGTAAATTAATGTCTGCATAGATTATCAAACCGGAGACGACGGTGGCGATAATCAGAAGCAGCCAGCCCACCCAAGACGCCGATGGCCGGCCGAAGTAAAAAACACCCATGCTGATTGCGAAGAACATGAGGAAAATGCGTAATGCGGTTGACATGGCTGATCCGACAATTGCCTTGAAACTTGTAGCTGCGGTCATACCTCCGGGCAAGCCGATCAGATCTCGTCCTTGAGCCGCTTGAGCAACTCCGGCACGTCCCGTGTCGCGACCTCCGCCTCGCGAACCAGCCAGTCGAAGTGCTGGGTGAAGCTGCGTACCCGGTCGGTGTCGCGGAAGGCGAGGTAGTTGCGGCCGAGGTAGAGGACGGCGAGCAGCGGCCCGAAGACGGTGATCGGGGACGAGAACACCCGGCGAGCGTCGAAGAGGAAGATGCGCAGGGACGGGTAGAGCTGGTCGTGGACCTCGATCAGCCAGTCGAGCTGGGCGCGGCGGGTATCGGCGTCGAGGCCGGCGTAATAGCCCTCGGCCCGCGCGAAGGCGGTGATCTCGTGCACCGGCATGGCGATCTCGTAGTCCGACCCGGCCGAGCGCATCCAGGCGAGCCGGTCCTCGGAGGCGCCGATGGCCTGGTCGGCG
>JBNLCA010000619.1:0-2657 GCA_050303575.1 Paracoccaceae bacterium | reverse complement strand
AAGGTCGGCGATGGCGGCGCGATGGCATAGTCGTGCCGGTTGGTGGTCCGCGTGAAACCGCCCTCGACCGTGCCGACGAAAGGCCGCGCGATCACCCGGCCGACCTTCATCTCGTGCAGACGCGGCGCCAGCGCCTTGCACAGAGTGAGCAGCCGCTCCAGCCCGAACGCCTCCTCGTGCGCGGCGATCTGGAAGACCGAATCCGCCGAGGTGTAGCAGATCGGCCAGCCGGTCCTCAGATGCTCGGCCCCCATCTCCTCGATGATCACCGTGCCCGAGGCATGGCAGTTCCCCAGGATCCCGTCGGTCCCCGCCAGCCGGCAGACCTCGGCCACCAGATCGTCCGGGAAAGCCGGCCGCGTGTCGGGGAAATAGGTCCAGTTCCACGGCACCGGCACGCCCGCAAGCTCCCAGTGGCCGGATGGCGTGTCCTTGCCGGGCGAGACCTCGGTCGCACAGCCCCAGAGGCCCTCGGCCCGGTCGGTGAAGCCGTCCATCTCGGCGCCCGAGGCCAGCCGCACCGCCTCGCCCAGCCCCAGCCGTCTGAGGTTCGGCATGAAAAGCGGTCCCGACCGCCCGGCCTCCGCGTCGCCCGCCGCACAGGCCGCCGCGATATGGCCCAGCGTGCATGACCCGGTGTCCGGCACCTCGCCGTTGAAGAACTCTCCCGCGTCCGGCGCGCCGCCCGCGCCGACACTGTCCATCACGACCAGGAACGCCCGCGGCATCAGCCGACCCTCTTCTGGATCAGCTGCTTCTGCGTGCCCGATGTACCGATCGTCACCGCGTTCACCAGCGCCACCTCGGCGGCATCGGCATCCGCCTCGCTGGCCGCATGGACCCGCGCGATGGGCAGGTCGGGCGAGACCTCCTCGCCCACCGCCGCGATCTCGGAAAGACCCACCGAGGGATTCACCTTGTCCGTCTCGCGCCGCCGCCCGCCGCCCAGATCGACGACGATCTCGCCGATGGCGCGGGTGTCGATCTTCTCGATCACGCCCTCGTCCGGCGCCATCACGTCGCGCACCACCGGCGCTGCCGGCAAGCGGTCGGGCCAGCGCTCGACGAAATCCATCGGCCCGCCCAGCGCCGCGACCATCTCTCCGAAGACCTCGGCCGCCTGCCCCGACTCCAGAACCTGCGCGATCCGCCCCGCGCCGTCCTCGGCATCGGCCGCGATCCCGCCCAGCGCCAGCGCCTCGCCGCCCAGAACCACCGTCAGATCCCAGAGCCGCGTGGTGATCGCCGTGCCGGTCAACGTCTCCATCACCTCGATCACCTCGAGCGCGTTGCCTGCTGCCGCGATCAGCGGCTCGTCCATGTCGGTGATCAGCGCGCGGGTCATGCAGCCCGCGCCCTGCGCGGTCGAGACCAGCGCCTCGGCCAGCGCCTCGGCCTCGGCCTTCGAGGCAAGGAACGCGCCCGAGCCGACCTTGACGTCCAGCACCAGGGCCTCGAGCCCCGCCGCCAGCTTCTTCGACAGGATCGACGCGGTGATCAGGTCGATCGACTCGACCGTCCCGGTCACGTCGCGCACCGCGTAAAGCCGCTTGTCGGCCGGGGCGATGTCGGCCGACGCGCCGACGATGGCGCAGCCGATATCCTCGGTCAGCGCCTTCAGCCGGTCGATCGTCACCTGCGTCGTGTAGCCGGGGATCGCTTCCAGCTTGTCCAGCGTTCCGCCGGTGTGGCCGAGCCCCCGCCCCGAGATCATCGGCACGAACGCCCCGCAGGCCGCCAGCGCCGGCGCGAGGAGAAGCGACGTGCAATCCCCCACTCCGCCGGTCGAATGCTTGTCCAGAACCGGCCCCGGCAGGTCCCAGTCGAGGATCGTGCCGCTGTCACGCATCGCGCGGGTCAGCGCCACCCGCCCCTCGGTGCCGAGGCCCTTGAGGAGCACCGCCATCGCGAACGCGCCCGCCTGCGCGTCGGTCACCTCACCCGAGGCCAGGCCGCGCGCGAACCAGTTCAGCTGCTCGGCCGTGGGCCGGCCGCCATCGCGGATGCGCTGGATGATCAGCTTGGCGTTCATGCGCCAGCCATGTGCGCCGCGCCGAAGGCGCCGGGCAGAAGTTCGGCCAGCGTCACCGTCCGTGCCGCGCCGTCGGTCGTCGCCATCGTGATCCGCACGTCCGGTCCGGCGAACTCGGCGATCTTCTGGCGGCAGCCGCCGCAGGGCGGCACCGGTTCGGGACTGTCGGCGATGACCGCGACCTCTGCGATCCTTGTATCGCCCCCCGCCACCATGGCCGCGATCGCGCCCGCCTCAGCGCAGGTGCCCTCCGGATAGGCGACATTCTCGACATTCACGCCCTGGTAGACGCGCCCCGACGCCGCCCGTATCGCGGCGCCGACCTTGAAGTTCGAATAGGGCGCATGGGCGCGCTCGCGTATCGCGCTTGCGTCGTCGACAAGGGACATGGGCAGCCTCCCCGGGGGTTTTTCCGACTGTGGTCCGCCGGACCGGGCGATGCAAGGGGGCGGCGCGGCAGAGGCAGCACCTGCATCGCGCGGGTTGGCTTGTGCGGCCCGGCCCGTCATGGTTGAAGCAGGAAACGACGACGGTGTCCGCGGGGGAGGAATACCTTGGACGAGAACCGCAACGACAGTGCCCGGCAGGCGGCGCTCGACTATCACGAGTTCCCGAAGCCCGGGAA
>JBNLCA010000618.1:0-4015 GCA_050303575.1 Paracoccaceae bacterium | reverse complement strand
GGCCCCGACGGCCGCCCGCGCGAGGACAAGATCGCCGCCCTCGGCATCCGCCTGCGCCGCTGGGTCTCGTTCCACGGCATCTCGATCAACGTCGAGCCCGACCTCAGCCATTTCGACGGCATCGTCCCCTGCGGCATCCGTGAGCACGGGGTGACCAGCCTCGTCGATCTCGGCCTGCCGGTGACGATGGCGGACCTCGACGTAGCGCTCAAGAAGACGTTCGGCCAGGTCTTCGGCGCCTGATCAGCCCGCCGTGCCGCCCAGTCTGTCGCGCGCGGCCTCCGACCCCCTGCCGACCGGCACTACCCCCACTGCCTTGGAAAGACCGAAGGGCGGCATACCGGAATAGACGCATTCATACTCGCCCGCCCGCACCTTGTAGGTCTCGTGCCAGAGGCCCACGTCGCCGCGCTTCCCCTTGATTCGCTTGTTGAATGCGACCCAGGCCGGCCAGTGTTGCGCATCCTTCGAGCGGGCATAGCGCTCCAGATGATCGAAGCTGCGCCAATACTGGGCCATCATGTAGGGCCGGATCGCGGTCGCGCCGAGAAAGCCGCTTTCCGGTCCGGCTGCCTGCAACTCCTTGATCATTCTCGGCATTGCCGTGAAGGCCGGTCCCCATTGCCAGACCTTCCAGGGCTTGTTCAGGCGCATCCCGATCAGGAAGACGACGAAGTCGCCCTCGATGCGGGCGGTGAACTGCGAGGGGATGACGGGCATGCGCGACTCTCATGCGGAATAATGTTGCCCGACCGCGCGTAACAGGCCCACATTCGGGCCGCGTCCCCTGATCAGAGGATGACAGCAGGAAGTCAGATGACCGCAACCAGCGAACTTGCAGCCGCCGAGGCCGTGGGCGCCGCTTATGCCGCCGTGCTCGATCCTGCGCGCTGGGGCGAGGCGACGGTGGCACTGGCGGGTGCACTCGGGGCCGCGACCGGTGCGCTTGGCCTCTTCACCGGCGACGGGCGCGACCTCAGTGCGCTTTGCCCGATGACCGATCCGCACTGGCATCAGGTCTACCACCGCGACGGGCTTCACGCCCACAATCTCATCTGGCAGGCGGCTCTGCGCGCCGCTTCCGGTACGGCGGCGACCGAGCGGATGGCCGTTTCGCCGGATGCCTGGCGACGCTCGGTCATCTTCAACGAATTCGTCCGGCCGCAGGGCATGGACGGCGTCCTGACGCTCACGCTGGCGCGCGGACCCGGCGCCACGTCAGTGATGTCCTTCGGACGGCCCGCCGGCTCGGACGGGTTCGGGACCGCCGATCTCGAGCGGGCCGCGCCGCTCGCAAGGCTTGTCGCCGGGGCGGTGACCCTCGCCGCCGAACGCAACCTCGGTTCGGCCGCCCGCACGATCGACCTGATGGACGAGGCGGCGGCGCTGGTCGATGCCTCGGGTCGGGTGATCACCAGGAATTCCGCCCTCGAGCCGCTCCTGGCCAGCGGGGCGGTCCGCATCGTCGCCGGGCGGCTCGACGCGCCCGGCCTGCCGGGCCTTGCCGCCGCCATCGCGCGCGCGGCGCGCCGGGGCGAATGGCCGCCCGCCGTGGGCGACCGGCTCACCGGCCCCCGACTGACCGCGCGAATCCTGCCCTGGGCCGAGCCGGGTCAGGCGTTCCTGCTCGGCCCGCCGATGGCAATCGTCCGCCTCGCGCCCGCCTCGCCCGAACGCGCCGATTTCGCCCGCATGTACGGGCTGACGCCCCGCGAGGCCGACATCGCCCGGTACATTGGCGAGGGCATGACGCTACCCGAGGCGGCGGAACGTCTAGGCATCGCGCTCTCGACTGCCCGAACCCATCTCGGCCGTATCTTCGACAAGACGGACACGCGCAATCAGACCGCCCTCGGGCTTCTCGTCGCACGATTTGCCTCAGTGCCGCCCCGTGCGTGACATAAGCTACTGTTTTAAAGTGACTCTCTGACCGCAACCCGTCGACACGCTCAACTCGGTCCCACCTGTCCCGCATGCGTCTCGAACTGCGCCCGCGGCTTGATTTCGGTGCGTTTGCCGATCGCTTTCAGTATGAATCTATCGTGACCAGCGTCGCAGCGGGTGACGTAGGAAAACGTTGTTGCCGAGTGCAGCGTGCACGGAGGCGTTTTGGCGTATCGGAGGAGCCATGCGGATCAGCCTCATTGGAACCGCAAGTGCCGGCGCGATAGCGCTGGGCTGTGCCGCCCACGCGCAGGACTGGGAGACATTCGTCTTTCCGGACCTGGGTTACAGCATTGAGGTTCCGCCGGGCGCCTCGGTCGCGCGTCGCTACGGGCCGCCCGAGGATGTCATGCTCTTCCTGATCGTGCTGGATGACGGGACAACCATCCACTTTGCCTACGATCTTCACCCGGGCACAGATGCGCTTGTCGACGATTTCGATGACCCAGGCCGGGTTCGGGAGGATGCCGAGGTTTTCTTTCTGGTCTCGACGGACGCTCCTCAATTTTCTGGCGAAGCCATTTGTGCGCGCATACGTGACAGGCCAGATCAGGGAGAGTGCATCATCTACACCCACGACGCCTTTCGGATGATGCTGGATCTGCCTGACGTCGAGGACTCAATCACGTGGCCTTACGTTCATGTCCAGTTCGATTTCGATAACTACGACGCCGCCCTGCGCATCGTGCGATCCTTCAGCCGACTTCAATAGCGGGGAAATTATCGGCCGAAGACCTGGCTGAACGTCTTCTTCGGTGCGACATCGAGGTCCGCCATCGTCACCGGCAGACCGAGATCGACCAGGCTGGTCACCCCGTGCTCGCGGATGCCGCAGGGGAAGATCCCGTCGAAATGGCTGAGGTCAGGCTCGACGTTGATCGAGATGCAGTGGAACGAGACCCAGCGGCGCAGGCGGATGCCGAGGGCGGCGATCTTGTCCTGACGCCCTTGGTGCGCGCCCGCAAAGGACATTCCCGCCGCTGCCCTGCGCCGATTTTTCCCACCCGGACATATTCAAGTCTTATTGCCCCTCCCGGCCATACGCACTAGAACGTGGCGCGACAGCGCCGGGGATGATGGGCGCGGCAGGACAGTTACGGGAGCACCACATGGCGGACGCAGCCGTTCACGGCCACGGAGAGCACGACACGCGCGGGTTCTTCACCCGCTGGTTCATGTCGACGAACCACAAGGATATCGGCATCCTCTACCTCTTCACCGCCGGCGTGGTGGGCTTCATCTCGGTCTGCTTCACCATCTTCATGCGGATCGAGCTGATGGAGCCGGGCGTCCAGCACATGTGCCTGGAAGGCGCCCGCCTCTTCGCCAACGCGGCCGAGCCCTGCACCCCGAACGGCCACCTGTGGAACGTGATGATCACGTACCACGGCGTCCTGATGATGTTCTTCGTGGTCATCCCGGCGCTTTTCGGCGGCTTCGGCAACTACTTCATGCCGCTCCAGATCGGCGCCCCGGACATGGCCTTCCCGCGCCTGAACAACCTTTCCTACTGGATGTTCGTCGCGGGCGTGTCGCTGGGCGTCGTCTCGATGCTGGTGCCGGGCGGCAACGGCCAGGCCGGTTCGGGCGTGGGCTGGGTGCTCTACCCGCCGCTCTCGACCTCCGAGCAGGGCATGTCGATGGACTTCGCCATCTTCGCGGTGCACCTCTCGGGCGCCTCGTCGATCCTGGGCGCGATCAACATGATCACGACCTTCCTGAACATGCGCGCGCCGGGCATGACGCTCTTCAAGGTGCCGCTCTTCGCCTGGTCGATCTTCGTCACCGCCTGGCTGATCCTGCTGTCGCTCCCGGTTCTGGCCGGCGCGATCACCATGCTGCTGACCGACCGCAACTTCGGCACCACCTTCTTCACGCCGTCCGGCGGTGGTGACCCGATCCTCTACCAGCACATCCTGTGGTTCTTCGGCCACCCGGAAGTCTACATCATCATCCTGCCGGGCTTCGGCATCATCTCCCACGTGATCGCCACCTTCAGCCGCAAGCCGGTCTTCGGCTACCTGCCGATGGTGTGGGCGCTGATCGGCATCGGCGCGCTCGGCTTCGTCGT
>JBNLCA010000617.1:0-3466 GCA_050303575.1 Paracoccaceae bacterium | reverse complement strand
CCGTCACCCGCTCGGCCCTCAGCGCCTGGGCGAGCGGAAGGAAATGGTAGTCCTGCACCCAGATCGTGTCGTCCGGCCGGGCGATCCTGGCGATCATCCGCGCCACCCGCCGGTTCACCGCGAGATAACCGCCGGCGTAGGACCGATCGTGCGCGATGAGGTCGGTCCGGTGATGGCAGAGCGGCCAGAGGACCGAGTTGGCATAGCCGAGGTAGAAGGTGCGCCACTCCTCGGGCGAGAGACGGAAGGCGAGCTTGCTGTAGCCGGTGGCGCCGAGGTCGGTCAGATCGCTCTCGGGCGTGTCCGAAAGGTCCGGATGCGCGCCGATCCAGATGCCGCCACGCTTGGTCAGCGCCTCGTGGATGGCTACGACGAGGCCGCCCGAGGGGATATCCTCGGTCGGGATCCGGTTCGAGACGACGATCAGGCGACCGCTCATTGCCCGGCACTCCTTTCCAGCCAGTGTTTCAGAACAGCGTGGACCTCGGCCGGGTCTTCGACCCGGTGGCGCGCCAGCGTCTCGCCCGCGCCAACCCGGACGGCGACGCCGCCACGCTCCAGCACCTCGGCGAACATCGTCTCGTCCGTCGCATCGTCGCCGATCGCGACCGGGGCTCGCCCGAACCAGGGCCCATCGAGAAATCGCGCGACCGCCCTGCCCTTCGAGACGTCGTCGGGTTTCAGCTCGAGCGCCATCTTGGCGCGGTGCAGGATGTAGCCGGGGAAGCGTGCGACAACCTCCTCCATCGTGCGCGTCGTCGGTTCGAGCGCGGCGGGCGCCTGGCGGAAGTGAAGGACGATCGAGACCGGCTTGTCCTCGACAAGAACGCCCTTGGGCGTGCGCGCGCGGACCACGTCCTTCAGGCGCGCAAGGTCGTCCGAGCCGGCCGCCGGATGGCGGCGCCGCTCGTCACCGTCGCGGAACTCGGCGCCGTGCGAGGCGACGACCGGGCCGGCAAAGCCCGGCAGGTAGCTCTCGATATCGGCGAGCCTGCGCCCGGATACCAGCGCCAGATGCCCGCCCGTCGCGTCGAGGAGCGCCGAAAGCAATGCCTCGGTCCCATCTCGCACGACGATAGCGTCCGGCCTTTCAGCAAGGTCGACCAGCGTTCCATCGAAGTCGAGAAACAGCGCGGCGTCGGCGGGCCGGGGTAAAGTCTCGCTTTGTCGCCCGGGGCCCCGGCCCGGCGGACGAACGGCGAAATCCAGTTCGGACATGACACGCTCACCATAGCGCTGCATTGCAGCAATTCCAACCGCGCAGCGGCAGAAATGTTCCGGAGCCCACGGCAAAGCGTGGGAATGGTGGGCACTTTCGCGCCAAACGCCGCCATATCGGGCAGCGCGGTGACGGTGGCTCAGTCGGCGCTGTCGTCCGCGTCGTCGCCGTCGTCATCAGGCACCGGCTGAACCGTTGCGGCATCGCGCAGCCGGCGCAGGCGCAGGGTGATGATCTCGTTGCCGCCCTGGTCCTTGCGCTTGACCAGCTTGAGCCGTCCGAGCGGCGGCAGCGCCAGTTCCTCGCCCCGGTCGAGCGCCCGGCCGAGCTCGGTCAGGATCGTCTCGGTCGCGTCCTTCACCTGGTTCTTCTTGAGCTTCGACCCCGAGGCGACGCGGTCGATGAAATCGGCCTTGCGCACGACGCCCTGCTTGCCCGCCCCCTCGCCCGGAGGGCCGGAAGATACGACCTTGAGACCCGGCTTCTCTTTTGGGGGCTTCGACATCTGGCGTCCTTTCCGCACTGACACGGGCCGATCCTAGACCGGTGCGCGGCGCCGCGCCATCGGTCACACGCGGCCCCGAGGCAAAGATTGAACGTTGCTGCCGGGACGGCCGACGAAGCAGCGGGGCAATCGAGAACCCAGCCGCCCGCAGGGGCACACCGCCACCCGGCCCGGGTGCGCGGGCGGTTGCATTTGAACCTCGCGCGCCAGCGCCGCGACTGACCCGGGAAGGGATCGCGGTGGGCGCGTCCCGGAACCGAGAGGATCTCCCGATGGCCAACTTTTACGGTGACAACGGACCCAACCCGCTCAAGGGAACGAACGGCGACGACATCTTCGGCGGCTACGGCGGCAATGACACGATCTGGGGCAACGGCGGCAACGACCTGATCTTCACCCATGACGGCAACGACCTGATCTTCGCGGGTGCCGGGGACGACCTCGTCCTCGCCGGTGACGACAACGATCTGGTTTTCGGCGATGCGGGCGACGACACCATCGCCGGCGGGAACGGAAACGACTACCTCATCGGTGGCGCCGACGATGACGAGCTAAACGGCAACGCCGGCAACGACACGCTGGTTGGCGACGAAGGCGCCGATACGCTGAACGGCGGCAGCGGCACCGACCTGGCCTCCTTCACCGGAGCCACCGGCGCGGTCTATGTCCACCTCGGTGTCGGCAAGGGCTTCTGGAACGACGCGCAGGGCGACGTCTACAACATCATCGAGAACGTCACCGGCTCGAAGTACAACGACATCATCGTCGGAAACGATGCCGCGAACCGGCTCGACGGGTACCAGGGCAATGACGTGATCCTGAGCGGGATCGGCAATGACACCGTCTATGGCGGTGACGGCGAGGATTATCTCGCCGGCGGCGGCGACAACGATGTCCTCTATGGCGGCAACAGCAACGACACCGTCAACGGCGACCAGGGCAACGACACACTCTACGGCGACCAGGGCAACGACTCGATGGACGGCGGCGATGGCAATGACCTGATCGTCGGCGACAGCGGGTCCGACACGATCCTCGGCGGCATCGGCAACGACGTCATCCGTCCCGGCAGCGGCAACGACAGTGTCGTCGGCGGAAGCGGTGTCGACACGCTCGACTATTCCGACACGTCCGGCAACGGCTACACGATCAACATGGCGACCGGCACCGCGTCGAAGATCACCTGGACCGGCAACTTCCTGATCTGGGAAAACGACACGTTCAGCGGCATCGAGAATGTCACCGGCTCGAACGGCAACGACAACATCACCGGCGACGGCGGCAACAACGTCCTGAACGGCCTCGGCGGAAACGACACGATCGACGGCGGCGCCGGCAACGACCAGCTGATCGGTGGCCAGGGACTCGACACGCTGACCGGCGGCGCCAACGCCGATACGTTCATCTTCTCCAGCGTCGACAACGGCGCCGGCAGCGACGTCTGGGCCGAGATCACCGACTTCAGCCACGGACAGGGCGACAAGATCGACCTTTCCGCCTTCGCCGGAACGCTTGACTTCAAGGGTATCGGCCAGCTGAGCGACAATGGCGGCGTCGGCCAGGTCGGCTACGAATTCGACGTGCTCAACGACCGGGTGATCGTCAACATCGACGTCGACGGCAACGGCTCGATCGACGGGCAGATCTATCTCGACGGTTTGGCGTCGGTCGGCGTGATGAACGCGTCGGACTTCATCCTCTGAACTGACGGCTTGCGCACGGCCGGTCCTGACCGGCCGTGC
>JBNLCA010000616.1:0-5119 GCA_050303575.1 Paracoccaceae bacterium | reverse complement strand
CCCCCCCCCGCCGGTTCTCCTCGCCAACTTCTGCCCCGGACATCGCCCTCGAGATTGACGCGGACCGGCAGAAGCGCGTCGCAAAAGCGTGCTTTATCCTGCCGCCCGCCTTGCTAAGCTATGGCCGAAGCGAGGAATTCGAGCGATGCGCTACTCCGCCCTGCGGATCCTGAAGGAGGGTCTGACCGGCAACCGCGGCTGGACGCCTGCCTGGCGCTCGCCCGAGCCGAAGGCCGAGTATGACATGGTCATCGTCGGTGGCGGCGGTCACGGGCTTTCGACCGCCTATTACCTGGCAAAGAACCACGGAATCAACAACGTCGCGGTTCTGGAAAAAGGCTACCTCGGCGGCGGCAATGTCGGGCGCAACACCACGATCGTCCGTGCGAACTACTTCCTGCCCGGCAACTCGGAATTCTATTCGCACTCGCTGAAACTGTGGGAGGGGCTGGAGGCCGAGCTCAACTACAACGTCATGCATTCGCAGCGGGGGCTCATCAACCTCTTCCACTCGGACGGCCAGCGCGACGCCTTCGCCCGGCGCGGCAACGCGATGGTGAACCAGGGCGACGACGCGGTGCTGCTCGACCGCGAGGGGGTCAGGAAGCATCTGCCGTACCTCGATTTCGAGAACGGCCGCTTCCCGATCTACGGCGGGCTCTACCATCCGCGCGGCGGCACCGCACGGCACGATGCGGTTGCCTGGGGCTATGCGCGCGGCGCCGATCAGCGCGGGGTCGACCTGATCCAGAACTGCGAGGTCACGGGCTTCGACATCCAGAAGGGCAAGGTCCGCGCCGTCCACACCTCGCGCGGCACGATACGGGCAAAGAAGGTCGGCCTTCTGACCGCCGGCCGCTCGGGCCAGACCGCGGCGATGGCGGGGCTGCGCCTGCCGATCGAGAGCCACATCCTGCAGGCCTTCGTGACCGAGGGGCTGAAGCCATGCATCGACCATGTGGTCAGCTTCGGCATGGGCCATTTCTACATCAGCCAGTCCGACAAGGGCGGCCTCGTCTTCGGCGGCGATCTGGATTTCTACGCAAGCTACGCCCAGCGCGGCAACTTGCCGATGGTCGAGCATGTGATGGAAGCCGCGATGACGCTGATGCCGATGATCGGCAAGGCGAAGGTCCTGCGCAGCTGGGGCGGCATCATGGACATGTCGCCCGACGGCTCGCCCATCATCGACAAGACGCCCATCGAGGGCCTCTACATCGACTGCGGTTGGAACTACGGGGGCTTCAAGGCGGTCCCGGCCTCGGGCTGGTGCATGGCGCACCTGATGGCGACCGACACGCCGCACGCCGTCGCCGAGAAGTTCCGGCTCGACCGGTTCCTGACCGGCCGCAACATCATGGACGAGGAGGGCACCGGTGCGCAGCATAACCTTCATTAGCGCGGTCATGCTGGCAGGCCATGCCGTTGCTCAGGGTATGCCGACGCACGGCTGTTTCGCGCGCGACTACGGCGCCGACCACCTGGCGAAGAACCCCGACCAGATCGTCGCCCGCATGGTCGCCGAGATCGACACCGCCGAGCAGATCCTGCCCGACCTCACCGATTGGGAGGAAATGTCGACCTCCAGCCGGCAGGAGACCTGGATGCGTCTCGCGGTCTGGACGGCGAACCAGGGCCATGTCGGTGCTACTGGCCATGGAAACCGGCGCTTCGACCAGATTCTGATCTGCGGCGGCGGCGGATGCGGCGTCGAATGCGACGGCGGCGGCTTTGATATCGAGCGAGACGACGGCGACACCCTCCAGTTCCGCACCGACTACCTGATGGTCGGCGAGATCGGCGGGTGCGGCGGCGCCATCGACCTTGCCGAGCGCCCCAGCGAGGCGGTCAGCTACCGCCTCACCCGCGTGCCGGATGCGCTATGCGAGCGGGAGTTCGGGAACTAGCGATGCGCGTCACCTGTCCCCTCTGCGGCACCCGCGACCGGCGCGAGTTTACCTACCAGGGCCACGCCGTGACCTTGAACCGTCCCGAGGCCGGGGCGGCGGCGGAGACGTGGGACGACTATATCCACCTGCGCGACAACCCGGCCGGGCCGACGCGCGACTTGTGGTATCACGACACCTGCCAGACCTGGGTGGTCGTCGACCGCAACACCGTGACGCACGAGATCACGAAGACCAAAGAAGCCGCCGAGGCGAAGCGATGAGGGTCGACGGCAGGGGCCTCATCGACCGCGCGCGTCCGGTCGCCTTCAGTTTCGACGGCACGAGCTACCTCGGCGCCGAGGGCGACACGCTGGCCTCGGCGCTGCTGGCCAACGAAGTCCGGCTGGTGGCGCGGTCCTTCAAGTACCACCGGCCGCGCGGCATCTTCGGCGCCGGAAGCGAGGAGCCGAACGCGCTGGTCACGGTGGGCACCGGGGCGGCGCAGACCCCCAACGTGCGGGCGACGGTGCAGGAGCTCTACGAGGGCCTTACGGCGCGCTGTCAGAATGCCTGGCCGTCGCTGCGATACGACATCATGGCGATGAACGACCTTCTCTCGCCCTTCTTCGGCGCGGGCTTCTACTACAAGACCTTCATGTGGCCGCGGAAGTTCTGGGAGGGGCTCTACGAGCCTGCGATCCGCCGCGCAGCCGGCCTCGGCGCGCTGTCGGGCGAGCACGACACGGCGCGCTACGACAAGGCCTGGGCTTTCTGCGACCTCCTCGTCATCGGCGCGGGGCCAGCGGGTCTGATGGCAGCGCTGGCGGCGGCCGAGGGCGGCGCCGACGTGATCCTGGCCGACGAGGACGCCGTCATGGGCGGCCGGATGAATGGCGAGGCCGAAAAGGTCGGCGGCGAGCCGGCGCATCTCTGGGCCGCGCATGCCGTCGCGCGCCTGAGGGAGATGCCGAACGTCCGGCTGATGCCGCGCACCACCGTCACCGGCGTCTATGACGGCGGAACCTACGGTGCGCTCGAACGGGTCAGCCAGCACCTCGCGCAGCCCCATCCCGACGCGCCCCTGGAGACCTTCTGGCGGATCATCGCCAAACGCTCGATCCTGGCCGCAGGCGCGCTCGAACGGCCGATCGCCTTTCCGTCTAACGACCGGCCGGGGATCATGTCGGCCGCCGCGGTTCGGACCTACCTGCACCGCTACGGCGTGGCGCCCGGCCAGACGGTCACGGTCTTCGCCAACAACGACGACGCGCACCGCACCGCGCTCGACCTCGCCGAAGCGGGCGTGCGCATTGCAGGCGTTCTCGATGTACGCGAGGGGATAACCGTGGCCGGCGACTTCCCGGTCTTCCCCGGCTCGCAGGTGATCGAGACGCGCGGCCGGCACGGCATCCGCGAGGTTCGCTTCCGGCAGGGCGGCGAGGAGCGCACACTGCTTACCGACTGCCTCGCCGTCTCGGGAGGCTGGAACCCGACACTGCACCTGACCAGCCACCTCGGTGCGAAGCCGAAGTGGGACGAGGGGATCAGTGCCTTTGTGCCGGGCGATCTGCCTCCGGGCATGGCGGTGGCTGGCGCGGCGCGCGGGACCTTCTCGACTTCGGGCTGCCTTGCCGACGGGCTCGCGGCCGCGAAGGAGGCGTTGAAGGCGCTGGGGCGGAAGGCGCCGAAGGTCGCGGCGCCGGATGCCGACGATGGCCAATATGCGATCCGTCCGCTCTGGGAGGTCGAGGCGCCGGGCCGTGCGTGGCTCGATTTCCAGAACGACGTGACGGTCAAGGACGTGAAGCTGTCCGCGCAGGAAGGCTTTGCCTCGGTCGAGCACATGAAGCGCTACACGACGCAGGGCATGGCGCCCGACCAGGGCAAGTCGTCGAACGTCGCCGCGCTGGCGGTTCTGGCGGCTGCCACCGGGCGCGGCATCCCCGAGACCGGGACGACGACCTTCCGGCCGCCCTTCGTGCCGGTCTCGATCGCCGCGCTGGGCGCAGGCGGCCGGGCCGAGGGCTTCGCGCCGCAGCGTTTCACCACGTCGCACCAGGCCTCGGTCGAACGCGGTGCGCCGATGATCGAGGCGGGCCTCTGGTACCGTCCCTCGTATTTCCCCAAGCCGGGCGAAAGCTCGTGGCGCGAGAGCTGCGACCGCGAGGTCCGCATGGTGCGCGAGAATGTTGGCGTCTGCGATGTCTCGACGCTGGGCAAGATCGACATCCAGGGCAGGGACGCCGCGAAGTTCCTCGACTTCGTCTACACCAACACCTTCTCGACCCTGCCGGTCGGAAAGGTGCGCTATGGGCTGATGCTGCGCGAGGACGGGTTCGTCATGGACGACGGCACCACCGCCCGGCTGGCCGACAGCCACTACGTCATGACGACGACCACGGCGGCGGCAGGCCTCGTCATGCGCCACCTCGATTTCGTCCACCAGGCGCACATGCCCAAGGCCGACGTGCGCATGATCTCGGTCACCGAACAGTGGGCCCAGTTCGCCGTCGCCGGGCCGAAATCGCGCGATCTTCTGAACACGATCCTCGACAGGCCGGTCGAGGACTTCCCCTTCATGGCCTGCGGCGAGGTCTCGGTCGGCGGTGTCGGCGGCCGGCTCTTCCGCATCTCCTTCTCGGGAGAGCACGCCTACGAAGTGGCGGTGCCGGCCCGCTACGGCGAGAGCCTTTTCCGCCTGCTCGTCGCGCAGGCCGAGAGCATGGGCGGCGGTGCCTACGGGATGGAGGCGCTGAATGTCCTGAGGATCGAGAAGGGCTTCATCACGCATGCCGAGATCCACGGAAGGGTGACCGCCTTCGACATCGGCATGGATGCGATGGTGTCGTCGAAGAAGGACTGTATCGGGCGGGACGCCTCGCTCAGGCCCGGCCTCAGGGAGGACCGTGAGGAACTGGTCGGCTTGCGCCCGGTCCAGCCACGCGACGAGCTTACCGCCGGGGCGCATCTTTTCGGCCGCGAGGCGCGAGCCGTCAGTGCCAACGATCAGGGATACGTAACATCGGTCTGCTGGTCGCCGACGCTGTCGACTTTCCTCGGTCTGGGCTTCCTTAAGGGCGGCCGTTCCCGGCATGGCGAGGTTATCCGGTTGGTCGATCACCTGCGCGGGGTCGAGACGCTTTGTACGGTGACGCACCCGGTGTTCCTCGATCCCGAGGGAGGGAAGATGCGTGCCTAGGCTGATCGCGAAATCCACGCTCGAGGCGGTG
>JBNLCA010000615.1:0-8184 GCA_050303575.1 Paracoccaceae bacterium | reverse complement strand
CTGCGCATCCGCACATGATGCCCTGCCTCAGCGCGCTGGCCTCTCTTCCGGACCGCCGCTAGGGTGCGGCCGTTGGACAGTGCGGAGCACCCATGAAGAAGATCGGATTTCTTTCGTTCGGCCACTGGTCGGGCGCCCAGGGCTCGCAGACCCGCACGGCGTCGGACACGCTCCTCCAGTCGATCGAGCTGGCAGTGGCGGCCGAGGAACTGGGCGCCGACGGCGCCTATTACCGCGTCCACCATTTCGCCCGGCAGCTTGCCTCGCCCTTCCCGCTGCTCGCCGCCGTGGGCGCGCGCACGAAGGACATCGAGATCGGCACCGCCGTGATCGACATGCGCTACGAGAACCCGCTCTATATGGTCGAGGATGCCGGCGCCGCCGACCTGATCGCCAGCGGGCGGCTTCAGCTTGGCATCAGCCGCGGCTCGCCCGAGCAGGTGATCGACGGCTGGCGCTATTTCGGCTTCGAGCCGGCCGAGGGCGAGACGGACGCGGACATGGCGCGCCGGCACGCGACCGACTTCCTCGACCTCTTGCGCGGCGAAGGTTTCGCCGAGCCGAACCCGCGCCCGATGTTTCCAAACCCACCGGGGCTTCTCAGGCTCGAGCCGCATTCGCCCGGCCTGCGAGATCGCATCTGGTGGGGCGCGGCGACGGATGCCACCGCCGTCTGGGCCGCCGAGCAGGGGATGAACCTGCAAAGCTCGACCCTGAAATTCGACGAGACGGGCGAGCCGTTCCACATCCAGCAGGCGAAACAGATCCGTGCCTATCGCGAGGCCTGGAAGAAGGCCGGCCACACGCGCACCCCCCGCGTCTCGGTCAGCCGCTCGATCTTCGCGCTCGTCTCGGACATGGATCGCGCCTACTTCGGCCGGGCCGGCGAAAGCCGCGACCAGATCGGATATCTCGACGAACAGACCCGCGCCATCTTCGGCCGCAGCTACGCCGCCGAACCCGACCAGCTGGTGAAGGAACTCGCCGCCGACGAGGCCATCGCCGAGGCCGACACGCTGCTCCTGACCGTACCGAACCAGCTGGGCGTCGACTACAACGCCCACGTCATCGAGGCGATCCTGACCCATGTCGCGCCGGCACTCGGCTGGCGGTGAGAGAACAAATATTAGCGGAAAGTTTAGTTAATATCCGTTGACAGGGACGGGACATGTCCGGTTAGCTGTCGCCGGGTGCACAGCATTACATAAGAGCGGTGGCGGATCCTGGAGGAGGATTCGGAACAATACCGGCAGGTGGTGCGCCCGAGACCGAATGGTCCTTTTTGGGAGGAAGACAGATGAAGAGACTTGTCCAGTGCGCCGCGGCGCTCTGCCTTGTCGCAGGCGCGGCGCATGCCCAGTCGGGCAGCATCGGCCAGGCGGTGGGCGGCTACAGTTTCGAGGATGCCGCCAAGGAAGCCGACGGCACGAAGAACTTCCATTCGAACGACGGTGTGCTGACCTTCGCTATCGTCACCCACACCGCCGGTAACGGATTCTTCGACCCGGTCTATGTCGGCGCCACAGTGGCCGGCAACATGATCGGCGCGAAGATCCTGCTGCTCGGCTCGGAAAGCCCGACGGACGATCCGGCGCGCGAGATCGAGATCCTGAACCAGATCATCAATGACCCGACGATCGACGGCATCATCATGACGACGCCGCAGGTCGGCGCCTATGACGACATCGTCAAGACCGCCAAGGCGAACGGTATCCCCGTCGCCACGACCAACTCGTTCGACCCGAACATCCTCGACCGCAACGGCATCAGCCACACCGGTCAGGACGCCTCGGCCGCCGCCATTGCCGGCGAGGCGCTGGTCCAGTGCCTGATCGACCGCGGCATCACCGAAGGCTCGATCATCCTGCCGAACGACACCGCGATGGGTAACGTCGAGGTCAACAACCGCGTCACCTCGGCCTTCGAGGCGATTGTGAAAGCGCTCGATGCCAACGGTATGCTGGCGAACTTCCAGGTCGATGCCGGCCCGGAGAATGTCGGCGTCTCGGCCGACATGAACGACCCGGCGAACTCGATCATCTCGCTGATCGAATCGCGCGGCAACGTGGTCGGCGCCTTCGCGGGCAACAACGTCTTCACGCCCGCGCTCGCCTCGGCCGTCGCGCAAACCGGCAACACCGGCAAGATGTGCGCCTACGGCTTCGACCTCGGCCCGGCCCAGCAGGAAGCGCTGAAGGCCGGCAACCTGACCGGCGCGCTCGGTCAGCAGCCGTTCCTGCAGGGCTTCTGGCCGGTCATGCAGCTTTACCTGCAGATCGACCGCGGCATCTCGGCGGCCAATCTCGACACCCGCGCGCAGCTCGTGACCGGCGAGACCGTCGGCTCGGTCGGCGCCCGCTTCGAGAACTGAGGCAGCGCGAAAGCAAAGGTGCGGTCCCTGCGGGGCCGCACCGACATTCGCCGAGCGACATTGGACAATGATAGCCGGGTGACATGAGCGCGACCCAACGATCACGCCTGCCGATGCAGCTTGTCGGCGGATGGGAGGCGGGCCTTCTTGCCCTGATGGCCATCCTCTATCTCGGTGGCGCCATCATCAACCCGTCCTTCTTCGGCACTACCGACGCGTTCCAGGCGCTTCTGCGCGATTCGGCACGGTTCGGGGTGATGGCCGTCGGCATGACCTTCGTCATCGCCAACAAGGATCTCGACCTTTCGGTCGGCTCGACCCTGGGCCTCATCGGAGTGATCTTCTCCAAGATCTTCGACACCGCGGGCTATGACCTCGGCGTCGTGCCCGCGATCTTCTTCTGCCTTGTCGCCGGGACGGCCATCGGGCTGGTGAACGGGCTTCTGGTGACGCTTCTGCGCGTGCCGGCCTTCATCGCCACGCTGACCATGCTGCTCATCGGGCGCGGGATGGTGCTGGGACTGACCGGCGGGCGGTCGGTGCAGTACCCGATCAAGGCGGCCGACTATCACTGGTTCTTCCAGATCGGCGAGAACAACGCCCTTGGCTTCAACAACCAGATCATCGTGGTCCTGATCGTCGTCGCCATCGGTGCGGTCGTGTTGGCCAAGACGCGCTGGGGCTACGAGACGCTGGCGACCGGCGGCAACGAGCTTGCCGCGATCTATGCCGGCATCCCGACCGCCTGGGTCCGGGTGCGCGCCTATATCCTGTCGTCGCTCTGCGCGACGCTCGCCGGTCTGATGACAGTGGCGCAGGACAAGGGCATCACCAGCCAGGCCGGGCTTCTGACCGAGCTGATCGTCATCGCCTCGGTCATCATCGGCGGCGCCTCGATCCTGGGTGGGCGCGGCCGCGTCATCGGCAGCTACATCGGCGCCATGCTCGTCGCGCTTCTGCACAAGGTGCTGCGCGAAGGCGTGACGATCACCCGCGAGGTCAAGGTCGGCGACACGGTCATGCAGGTCAAGGCGACCTCGACGCTGCCCGCGGGCGCCATCCCCGCCTTCATCGGCGCGCTGCTGATCCTGGCGGTGCTGATCGAGCCCTACGTGATCCGCCGCAAGGTGCCGCAACGCCTGTTCGCGCGGCTGATGGGCAAACCCCTCCCGCGCATCGTCGAGACCGGCGGCGTCGCCATCGAGGGGGCGCAGACTCGCGGATCCAACGTCGCCGACCGCGCGGTCACCGCGAAAGGCATCGGCAAGTTCCTGGTCCGGCGCGATGCGCTGGCGATCATATTGATGGTCGTCCTTTGGACCGTCGGCTTTGCGCTGAGGCCGGACTACTGGGCGGGCCTTCCGAACACTTTCGCGATCCTGCTGAACTATTCCGAGGTGGCGATCCTGACGCTGGGCCTGACCTACGTGATCGCCTGCGGCGACATCGACCTCTCGGTCGGCGCGGTGCTGGCGCTGGCGGGATCGGCCTCGGCCTATGCGCTCAAGGTGATGGGCCTCGACCCGATGAGCGCCATCGCGATGGGGCTCTTCGTCGGCCTCCTTGCCGGAGCGGTCAATTCTCTGGTCACGGTCGGACTGGGCCTGCCGGCCTTCATCGCGACCCTTGGGATGTTCTACATGGCGCGCGGTGTCGCCGCCTGGATCGTCGCCGGGCAACAGCTGACCGGCTGGCCCGAGGGCTTCAACCTGATCGGCCGCAAGGTCGGCGACATCCTCGAGTACTTCCAGATCGGCCATCCGTCGGGACTTCTGGGAGAGATTCTCAGCGTCGTCTCGGTGCAGACGATCTGGATGGCAATCATCGCGATCATCGCTGGCGTGGTGCTGGCGCGGACGCCCTTCGGCCACATGGTCTATGCCACCGGCGGCAATCGCCGCGCGGCGGGCTATGCCGGCATCCCGACGGGAAGCGTGCGGGTGAAGGCGATGATGTTCTCGGCCCTCTGCGCCGCGATGGCGGGCTGCATCAACGTCGCCTACTTCCGCAGCTTCAATCCGGTCGCCGGTCAGTTCCGCGAGCTTGACGCCATCGCCGCCGTCATCATCGGCGGCGGCTCGATCTTCGGCGGTTTCGGCACGATCGTCGGCGCGCTTGCCGGCGCGGCAGTCATCACGCTTATCCGTGCGCTTCTGCAGCTCAACATCGTCACCTCGTCGGGCGCGTCCTACAGCCTGCCGCAACACTGGGTGAACAGCTTCGTCGGCGGCATCCTGATCATCGCCGTCCTGATCGACATCTGGGTCCGGCAGGGCGGCCTCTTCGACCGATTGCGCCGCCGTCCCGCCAAACCTCAAACCGGGAAGACCGCCCATGCCTGACACCGCCGCCACACCGCTTGTCGAGATGAAGGGCATCACCAAGTCCTTCGGCGCCGTGAACGCACTGGTCGATGTCGACCTGACGGTGATGCCGGGCGAGATCCTCGGCCTCGTCGGCGACAACTCGGCCGGCAAGTCGACGCTTATGAAGATCCTGACCGGCGCCTATCACCGCGATTCGGGCGAGGTGCTGATAGAGGGAAGACCCACCAACTTCCGCAACCCGCACGAAAGCCGGGATGTCGGGATCGAGATGATCTACCAGGACTTTGCGCTGTGCGGAAATCTCGACGTGGCGCAGAACATCTTCCTTGGCCGCTGGCCGCGAAAGGGTCTCTTCGTCGACCGGCGCAAGATGTATTCCGAGGCGAGCGAGGTGCTGAAGCGGCTGAAGGTCGACGTCAACTCGGTCTACCAGAAGGTCGAAAGCCTGTCGGGCGGGCGCCAGCAATCGGTCGCGATCGCGCGGGCCATCTCGTTCGGACCGAAGCTGATCGTGCTGGACGAGCCGACCGCCAACCTCAGCGTCATGGCGACCCAGCGGCTGCTCGAGACGATGGCGGAACTCAAGGCGCAGGGCGTCGCGCAGATCATCATCAGCCACCGGTTGACCGACATCTTCGAGGTCGGCGACCGGGTCATGGTGCTCAAGCGCGGCCAGAACGTGGGCGAACGGCTGGTGCGCGGCGCCACCGAGCAGGAGGTGCTGGAACTGATCGTTGCGGGCGTCCCCAAGGGCGCGGCGGCCGAAGACCAGCCGGTGACGGCCTGACCGCCATGCTTGCGCTGCGACCGCACCCCTGGTCCACCTGCCGAAAGCACAGATTGCGGCACCCGGGCAAATCCCCTAGACCCGCGCGGCACCGTGTAGCTGGTATTGGGTGAATAAGGTGAGCAAGGACGCCCCGACGGCCGAGACGCAACGCGCGACCCGCCCCACGATGATGGAGGTGGCACGCGCGGCGGGTGTTTCGCAGGCGACCGTTTCGCTGATCCTGAACGGCAGTCCGGGGGCGCGGTTCAGCGCCGGGACCCGCCAGAAGGTTCGCCGCATCGCCGACGAGCTGGGTTACACGCTGATCCCGCGCGGGCGGCGTCGGATCTCGTCGGATCAGACCGTCATCGGCTTCATCGCCGACGAGATCACCACAGATCCCTGGATGGCGCTTGCCTACGAGGGCGCGCGCGAGAAGGCGATGGAGTTCGGCCACACCGTCTGCCTGGTCGAAACTCGGGGCGATCCCGAGGCCGAGGCCCAGGCCGTCGACGTCATGAGCGGCGGACGTCTTCTCGGCCTGATCTACGGCACCGTCCTGACCCGCCGGGTCGAATTGCCGCCCGCCATGCTGAAGCACAGGACCGTCCTGGTGAACTGCTACACCGCGCAGCGCGACCTTCCGTCGGTCGTACCGGGCGACCTTGTCGGCGGGCGGACCGCGACCGAACAGCTGATCAATGCCGGGCGCCGCCGGATCGCGATGATCTCCGGCCAGCAGGGCATCGATGCCACCCGCGACCGGCTGAAGGGATACCGGCAGGCGCTGGCCAGCGCCGACATCGCCTTCGATGCCGACCTCGTCCGCCCCGGCAACTGGGAACCCTCGTCGGGTTACGAGATGACGCGCGTGCTGATGGCCCTGCCCAACCCGCCCGACGCGATCTTCTGCGCCAACGACCTGATGGCCGTGGGATGTTTCGACGCCCTGCATGAGATGGGCTGCAAGATCCCCGACGAGGTCGCCGTCATCGGTTTCGACGACCGCGATATCGCGCAGCATCTGCACCCGCCGCTGACCACCCTTGTCCTGCCGCAGCGCGAGATGGGGGCGATCGCCGCCGAGATGCTGATCGACATGGCGGGCGGCCTCGACGGCGGGCCGACACAGATCAAGGTCGAATGCCAGCTGGTCGAGCGCAGCTCGGTCAAGCCGGTGCCGCGCCGGGGAAAGTGACCGGACGAGACGCCCGGTCACTTGTCGGAAAAGCTCACTCTCCGTTCAGAAGATCCTCGATCCGGATCGGGAAGCGCCTGACGCGGGTGCCTGTCGCGTGCCGGATCGCGTTGGCGATGGCGCCGACCGTACCGGTGATCCCGATCTCGCCGACGCCCTTGATGCCGAGCGGGTTCACGTAGGGATCGTCCTCGTGGACGGTGATGACCTCGAGGCCGGTGACGTCGGCATTGACCGGGATGTGGTAGCCGGCGAGGTCGGCATTGACGATCCGGCCGGTACGCTTGTCGAAGCGTGCTTCCTCGTGCAGCGCGAATGAGATGCCCCAGATCATGCCGCCCATCAGCTGGCTTTCGGCAAGCTTGGGATTGATGATCCGGCCTGCCGCGAAGGCACCGACCAGGCGCGTCACGCGCATCTGGTAAAGCTCGGGATCGACCTTCACCTCGGCAAAGACCGCGCCGTGCGAGTACATCGCGTGACGCGCCGCATCCTCAGGCGGGCGAGCTGCGCTGCCCATTCCCTCGATCCCGCCGCCGCCGGCACGGGCGATGATGTCGGCATAGGCCTCGCTCCGGCCCTCGTCGTCCTCGGCCATCAGCCGTCCGTCCCGCGCCACGATGCGCGCGTTGCCAAGACCATGGAGCGGCGAGGCCGGATCGGCGGTGGCCATCTCGGCCAGCTGCCGGATCGCGTCGAGGCCCGCGGCATGGAGCGCGCCGCCCGCCGTCGCGGTGTGGCCCGAGCCACCGGCGACGCCTGCGTCCGGAAGATCGGACGAGCCTGAGCGGAACTCGACCTTGTCGAGCGGCAGGCCGAGGCTGTCCGCGGCGATCTGGGCGAGCGCGGTCCAGGCGCCCTGCCCCATGTCGGCTGCCGCTGTCTCGACGAGGCCCGTGCCGTCCGGCCGCAGTGTCGCCCGCGCTTGGGCGGCGAACATCGGCGCACCGAAGAGCGCCGAGCCCATGCCCCAGCCGACCAGAAGACCGTTCTCGTCGCGCATCTGGCGCGGCGCGCGCGGCCGGTCCTTCCAGCCGAAGCGTGCGGCGCCTTTCTCGTAGCATTCGCGCAGCGCCTTCGAGGAAAAGGGCTTGCCCGTCCCCGGCTCGGTCTCGGCATAGTTCCTCAGCCGGAACTCGAGCGGGTCCATGTCGAGCGCCTCGGCCATCTCGTCCATCGCCGATTCGAGCGCGGCCGAGCCCGAGGCCTCGCCAGGCGCGCGAACCGGGCCGGGCGTGCCGATATCGACCCGGACGGCACTCATCGACGAGCGCAGCGCCCCGGCGGCATAGATCCCCTGCGAGGCATTCGCTGCACCTTCCACGAAATCATCGAAGGTCGAGGTGACGGCCAGCGACTCGTGATCCAGCACGGTCATGCGGCCGTCGCCGTCCGCTCCGATCCTGAGCCGCTGGCGCGTGGCGCCGCGGTGGCCCACGGGGCCGAACATCTGGTCACGCCGAAGCATCAGCTTGACCGGACGGCCGAGGATGCGGGCGGCGTGGATGGCCAGAA
Source organism: Paracoccaceae bacterium (assembly GCA_050303575.1). Lineage (GTDB taxonomy): Bacteria > Pseudomonadota > Alphaproteobacteria > Rhodobacterales > Rhodobacteraceae > JBNLCA01. The sequence continues at coordinate 4 of JBNLCA010000615.1, read as the reverse complement.
CCTG
>JBNLCA010000614.1:0-2903 GCA_050303575.1 Paracoccaceae bacterium | reverse complement strand
GCTTTCGACCGTCAGGGTGACCGTACCACTGATCAGGTCACGTTCCACCCTTCGGGCGCCACGGGGCGTTCTCAGCACCGTCCGTTTCGCCGGCGGCGCAGACGTCGGCGGCGCGAAGGCCCATTCGTCGCCGATGCTGCCGGCATGGCGCGGCAGGTCGAGCGAACCGGAGAGCAGCGCCAGCTCCGCTGCCTCGGCCGCCGGCCACAGGAACGGCCAGTAGGTGGTCGAGAGGGCCAGCCGCAGCTTGTGGCCGGGGGCAAGCCGGTGCGCCATCTGGTCGAGGGTCAGTGTCACGTCGAACGCGCCATTCACCGGCACGTCCGAGGGCGCCTCGCTGCCGTTGCGATGGCAGAGATTCAGCATACCGTGCGCGATGCGCAGCGACAATCCGTCCGGCGCGACATCGCAGAGCCGGGCAATGAGGTGTGCGCGCGGACGTCCCGATTTCAGCGTCACGCGCAGCCGCGCCGCGCCGAGAAGATCGAGCCCGTCTTTCAGCGGCTCGGTCTCGAAACATACCGAAAGCGCGTCGTCCTCACGCTGATCGCCCGGCATCTCGGCATCGAGGCCCATCGGAAAATATTCGCCCGCCCAAAGGCCGAGGTGCTGCGGCGTCGCCAGCGGCTGTTCCATCGCCGCGCCCTCCGCGCCAAGCCGCCCGGGGGAGAGCTTCAGTTCAAGCAGGTCACCCCGCGCGGGCGGCCATGTCTCGGCGACCCAGTGGCCGGGACGCTCGGACGCGCTGGCGTCGGGCACCATCGAATGCTGCATGTAGGCGCGGTACGGCGGGTCATCCTCAGCGCCGTTCGCCTCACCCTTCAGCCAACGGTCCCACCATCTGAGCGCCTCCTGCACGAAGCCGATGCGCGGGCCGGGCACGGCCGAATGGGGGTACTGGTGCACCCAGGGGCCGACGATGCCCTTGACCGGCGCCCTGATGTTCTCGACCAGCGCCGCGATCATGTTCATGTAGCCGTCGGCCCAGCCGCCGACTGCCAGAACAGAGGCCCCGATCGCAGAAAAATCCTCGCACACCGATCCGTGCCGCCAGTAGGCGTCGCGCGTCTGGTGCCCGGCCCAACGCGGCGACAGGAACGGCTCACCCTCAAGCCGACTGAGCCACATCTCGCGCCAGTCCGGGCGCAGCGCCGGGTCAGGCGGGCGCGAGGAATAGGAAAGCATCGTCGCGCCCCATCCCAGATTCTCGCCCATCAGGCAGCCGCCCTTCCAGTGGATGTCGTCGGCGAAGCGGTCGACCGTGCCGCAGACCGAGATCACCGCCTTCAACGCCGGGGGCGCCAGCGCGGCGGTCTGGAGTGAATTGAAGGCGCCCCAGCTTTTTCCCATCATCCCGACCGCGCCCGAGCACCAGGGCTGCGCCGCAGCCCACTCGATGATCGCACAGGCGTCGGCAAGTTCCTGCGGCGTGTATTCGTCGGTCAGCGCCCCCTCGCTGTCCCCTGCCCCGCGCATGTCGACGCGGATGCAGGCATAGCCGCGCTCGGCCCACCAGGGATGCATCAGCTCGTCCCGCGCCAGCGTTCCGTCGCGCTTGCGATATGGGATGAATTCCAGGATCGCCGGGTAGCGGCCCGGCGCGTCGGGCCGCCAGATGCGCGCCGAAAGGCGTGTGCCGTCCGGCATCACGATGGCCTCGTCCGGAAGATCGATCAGGGGGAGCGTCTGGTTCGTCATTGTCGCCATTGTCCTTCGCGCGTCGCGCCGGAAGCAGACGTCACTTGCTGAAAGAAATCAATTCGGTCACGCAAGGCCCCTCGGCCCAAGGGAGAGAACGACAATGAAAAGCGGTCCGAACATCCTGATCCTGATGGCCGATCAACTCTCGGGCGTGCTCTTCCCCGACGGGCCGGCCGAGTTCCTCCATGCGCCGAACCTCAAGGCCCTCGCCGCGCGGTCGGTGCGGTTCGCGAACAGCTACACCGGCTCGCCCCTCTGCGCGCCGGGACGGGCATCCTTCATGTCGGGTCAGCTGCCGTCGCGCACGCGGGTCTACGACAATGCCGCCGAGTTCGGCTCGGACATTCCCTGCTTCACCCACCACCTGCGGCGCGCGGGCTGGCAGACCTGCCTTTCGGGCAAGATGCATTTCGTCGGGCCCGACCAGATGCACGGGTTCGAGGAGCGGATGACGACCGACATCTACCCCGCCGATTTCGGCTGGACGCCCGATTACCGAAAGCCTGGCGAGCGCATCGACTGGTGGTATCACAACCTCGGCTCGGTTACCGGCGCAGGCGTGGCCGAGATCACCAACCAGCTGGAATATGACGACGAGGTCGCGCATTTCGCCTGCCAGAAGCTCTATGACCTGTCGCGCGGGGCGGACGACCGCCCCTGGTGCCTGACGGTCAGCTTCACCCATCCGCACGACCCGTTCGTCGCGCGGCGGAGATAATGGGACCTCTACGAAGGCGCGCCTGAACTGGAGCCGCCCGATCCCATCGCCTACCAGGATCAGGACCCGCATTCCAGGCGGCTGATGGACGCTTGCGACTACACCGCCTTCGACATCACGCCGGACCATGTCCGCCGGGCGCGCCAGGGCTATTTCGCCAACATCTCCTATGTCGACGACAAGGTCGGAGAAATCCTTGCCGTGCTGGAGGCGACCCGACAGGAGGCGATCATCCTCGTCGTCTCGGACCACGGCGAGATGCTGGGCGCGCGGGGTCTGTGGTTCAAGATGAACTTCTTCGAAGGCTCTGCCCGGGTGCCCCTGATGATCTGCGCGCCGGGGATCGAGGCGCGCCGGATCGACACGCCGGTCTCGACCATCGACGTCACGCCTACGCTTGCCGACCTGGCGGGCGTGGCGATGGACGAGGTCATGCCCTGGACCGACGGCGAGAGCCTCGTGCCCCTGATGCGCGGCGGGGGCC
>JBNLCA010000613.1:0-2133 GCA_050303575.1 Paracoccaceae bacterium | reverse complement strand
AAGCGCGACCGTGTTGATCTTGATCGCCAGCCCCGCCGACTGTGCGGCGCGGATGCCGTCCATCACCTGCTGGAGCCGGCCCCAGCGCGTGATCTTCTGGAACTTCGCCGGATCGAGCGTGTCGAGCGAGACATTGACGCGGCGGACCCCGATCGCCGCCAGTTCCGAGGCAAACCGGCTAAGCTGCGAGCCGTTCGTCGTCAGCGTCAGCTCCTTCAGCGCGCCGGTCTCAAGATGCCGTGCCATGGCCCGGAAATAGGTCATGATGTCCCGCCGGACCAAGGGCTCGCCGCCGGTGATCCTGAGCTTCTCGACCCCCAGCCGGACGAAGGCCGATGACAGCCGGTCGAGCTCTTCCAGCGTCAGAAGCTCCTTCTTTGGCAGGAAGGTCATGTTCTCGGACATGCAGTAGACGCAGCGGAAATCGCAGCGGTCAGTGACCGAGACGCGCAGGTAGCGGATCGCGCGGGCAAAGGGATCGATGAGCGGGGCGGTCATGAGGGAAAGGTAGGCCCGCGCGGGGGGCGGAGCAAGGGGGAAGGGCACTACGGCCTGGCCGGCCCCGTTTGGCGCGTCCCGGATCTCGCTTGCAAGGGCCGGAAGGTGGCGACGGCACGGTGCCCATGGTCTCAAGGTGGTGCGGTCCGGGGCTATCCGCCCGCCAGGTGCCGCGACGCTTCCTTCCGCGCGAAGGGCTTCAGCGCATCTTGGTGCGCGGCAAGCCAGGCCCGCACCCGCTCAGGGTCGTGCTTCGACAGATCGCGCAGCCACCATGCGATGGCCTTCTGGATGAACCATTCCCGGTCAGGCGCAAGGCGCGTGCACCAGGTCATCACCCGGTCGCGGACGGAAAGTTCCTCTGCCGACGGGTGGTTCTGTTTCGTCCACGGAAGCGTGATCACCAAAGCCGCGCGGCGCACCCAGAAGGACGGATGCTCGAGCCATGTCTCGACCTGATCGATCCGCGCCGGATCGGCCACCAGCCGCCGCTCGCCCGCGTCGCAGGCATGGTCGGCGATGGCCCAGCCGTCGAACTGGGACACCCACGAGGCGATCAGCTCCCAGACCGGCTCGTCCCCCTTGATCCGCGCCTGCGTCAGAACTTTCGCCGCGGCGACGCGCGCCTCGTGAATATCCGTCCGCCAGAGCGCATCGGCCAGCGCGACCCGCTCCTCGACCGACAGCGCCTTTCGCCACTCGGCCGCCAAAGCATTGATGTCCGGGTTCGCAACCCCGAGATAGGTCCGCGGTGCCTTGTGATATGCCGCCATCTCAGCCGCCTTGCCCGGCACCGCTCGGGCGGCAAGCGCGGCGACGGCCTCGTCCGGGGTCATTCCACCGTCACGGACTTTGCCAGGTTGCGCGGCTGGTCGACGTCCGTTCCCTTGGCGCATGCCGTATGATAGGCGATGAGCTGCGCCGGAACCGCGTAGATGATGGGGGCGAGAAGGTCAGGCACGTCGGGCATCGTCACGACCCGCCAGGTGCCGTCGCCGGCCTCCGTCGCGCCCTTCGCATCGGTGATCAGCACCACCCGGCCGTGCCGCGCCATCACCTCCTGCATGTTGGACACCGTCTTCTCGAACAGCCGGTCGCGCGGCGCCATGACGATCACCGGCACATGCGGATCGATCAGCGCGATGGGCCCGTGCTTCAGCTCGCCCGACGCATAACCCTCGGCATGGATGTAGCTCAGCTCCTTCAGCTTGAGCGCGCCTTCCAGTGCCAGCGGGTAAAGCGCCCCGCGGCCGAGGAACAGGATATCGCGCGCTTCGGCAAGATCGTCGGCCAGCGCCGCGATCTCGCCCGACGCGGCGAGCGCCTGGTTCAGAAGGCCCGGAAGGCGTTTGAGATCGGCGAGGTGACCGGCCAGCGCCGCCTCGTCCAGGACGCCGCGCTGCCATCCGGCCTTCAGCGCCATCAGCGCCATCACCAGAAGCTGGTTGGTAAAGGCCTTGGTCGAGGCGACCGAGACCTCGACCCCGGCGTGGATGGACAGCGAAAGAGCCGCCTCGCGCGCGATGGTCGAGGTGGTGACGTTGACCAGCGACCAGACCCGATCGATCTCGCCCGACGCATAGCGCAGGGCGGCCAGCGTGTCGGCGGTCTCGCCCGACTGGCTGACGAAAAGCG
>JBNLCA010000612.1:0-7969 GCA_050303575.1 Paracoccaceae bacterium | reverse complement strand
GACGGAGCCCTCTCGGACCCGCGCTTCCGGCGCTTCGACGAGCTCGTGCGGGTCCATTTCCGCGACGGCTGGACGGTCGACGACTATGCCCGCGCGCTCGGCCTGTCGGCGCGCCATCTCGGGCGGCTCTGTCGCCAGGCGACCGGCCAGACAGCCTTCGAACATCTCGAAAGCACGCTCATGCGCGAGGCCTGCCGGCTTCTCGTCTACACGCGCGGCTCGATCGCGTCGGTCGGCTACCAGCTCGGCTTCGAGGACCCATCTTACTTCTCGCGCGCCTTCCGACGTCACACCGGACTGACGCCGCGAAGCTACCGCGACGCCTTCGAACGCGAGTGATCCGGCTTACCCGGCCTGCCTGCCGTCCGACGATTCGGCGGGCTCGGGCCCGAGCAACGCCTTTCACTCGCACGACGTTCTCCGTTAACGGAAGCGCGCAATTGGACATATCAACCCATGATTGCAAACGTTAACGCTCGCGGCCAACCCGAGACCATTCGCCACACGTTTCGCGCCCCTGCACACCCCAATATGAATGGAACATAACCAACTGATATCTAGGTAAATTATTGCCAAGGAAACGACGCTCGGCACATTGTCTTGAATTGCCAAACGTTTCGACAAATTCAGCCACATTTGCGACAGTTTCCCCCAATACTCGGTCTCAATCACGAGGATTGCGGCGCCGAAAAAAGTTCCGCTGTTGAATGGTTTCAGGAGAAGAATGCCATGAAATCCGCCTTCCGAATCCTCTTCGGGGCAACTTGTATCGTAGCGACGTCGGCGCTTACCGCCTCCGCCGACATCACGTTGAAAACCAAGGACGGGAACCTCCAGGTCACCGGAGTGATGGAGTCCTTCGACGGCATCAATTACATCATAAGGACCGGACTCGGGACGTTCTCGATCCCGGCGGATGCGGTGGACTGCATCGGCGACGACTGCCCGTCGGCAGCCCCGGCGAACGAGATGACCCGGACGACCGGGTCTGATCTTCTCGTCGCGACCCTCCTGCCCGAGGCAGTCCGATCCTTCGCGCGGGACGCGGGCGCCGGCTTCCAGGTCTCGGACGGCAGCGACGGCAGCCAGTCCTACGAGGTCACCGACATCGCGGGCAACATGGTCGCCACCATGAGCAGCGCGACGGATCTGCCGTCGTCGGCCTTCGACCAGCTGCTGCGCGGCCAGACCGACGTCGTGCTTGCCTCGCGCCGGATCACCAACAGCGAGGTCGAAGCCTTCCTCGACGCCGGTTTCGGCGATCTGACTAGCCCCGAGCAGGAACGCATCGTCGCCCAGGACGGCCTTGTCGCCGTTGTCGCGCCGCAGAATCCGGTGCGGTCACTGACGGTTTCGAACCTCGAGGGCATCTTCTCGGGCCGGATCACCAACTGGTCGCAGGTCGGCGGCCCGAATCTTCCGATCCGCGTCATCGCCCCGGCCGACGGTTCGGGCGAAGCCGCCTTCTTCTTCGACACGGTGCTCGACCCGGAGTTCGCCGACTACGGGCCGCGGACCGAGCGGGTCAACGACCTGAAGCAGATCTCGCAACTGGTCGCGGCCGACGTCTCTGCCATCGGCCTGACCTCGACAGCCCATGTCCAGGGCGTGGCCGACATCGCGCTCGCGGGCGACTGCGGCCTCGTCACCGAGGCGACGCCCTTCAACATCAAGGCCGAGGACTATCCGCTCTCGCGCCGCCTCTACGCCTACACGACAAGCGCGGGCGCCCGTGCGGCGAACGTCACCTCGTTCATCGACATGTTCGAGGGCGCGACCGGCCAGGACGCGGCCGAACGGACCGGGCTCACCAGCCTCGCCGCCGACGCCACCAGCCTCGACGGCCAGGGCCGCCGCTTCGGCTTCGCGCTCGCCGACCGCGAGCAGCAGGCCGAGCTTCAGAACCTTCGCGGCTTTGCCGAGGAAGTGTTCCAGGCCTACAGGCTTTCCACCACCTTCCGCTTCTCGTCGGGGTCGAGCCAGCTCGACAACAAGGCCCGCGCCGACGCCGAGCGGCTTGCCGCCTATCTCGCTCTTCCCGAGAATCGTGATCGCGAAGTTCTCCTCATCGGGTTTACCGACTCGATTGGGCAGAGTACCGTGAACACCGTCCTGTCCGTACGCCGGGCGCAGCAGGTTCTCGACGAGATCATCGCCGGGGCCGGTAACGGGCTGGACACGCGACGCATTCAGGTTCTCGGCTATGGAGCTTCCGCACCGATCGGGTGCAACACGACCGATGCAGGCAGGCAATTGAATCGCAGGGTGGAGGTCTGGCTTAGGTGAGCGCCTCCTTTGGAAGCGAGGCGCCGCATGGCCGCAACCCTTGCGCAATGTCGCCTCACGGTAACCATCATGCGGCAGCAGATTCGGACGAAACAGTCCGCTCCGTCGCGAGTAAATGTAATCAGCACGAATGGAGGCTGACATGACATTCGGGAGGAAGACGCGCCGGGACAGGCGGCGTTTCCTGGCCACCGGTGCGTCCACGCTGGGCCTTGCGCTCGCCGCGCCGCACGTTCTCCGCGCTCAGACGTTGACGCTGAAGCTTTCCACCTGGCTTCCGATCGACGGGCAGGTCATTCCGAACTCGCTCGTCCCCTGGGCCGAGCAGGTGAACCAGCTCACCGAGGGGCGTGTCGCGGTCGAGCTTGTCTGGCCGCCGATGGGCCCGCCCCCGGCGCATCTCGACCTCCTGCTCGAGGGCAAGACCGACATCACGTTCTCGATCCACGGCTATTCCGGCGACGAGGCCTTCCCGCGCGCCAAGATCGGGCAATTCTCGTTCCTGGGCGACGCCTACTCTGCGTCGAACGCCTTCAGCCGGGTCTACGGCGAGCTTCTGAACGCCGAGGAAGAGCATCAGATGATGCGCCTGCTCGGCCTCTTCCAGCACGGGCCGGGCATGATGATGCTGCGCAACAAGGAAATGCGCACCGTCGACGACCTCCGGGGCCTGAAGATCCGAAACCCGGGCGGCTATGTCAGCCTTCTGCTCCAGGAACTCGGGATCGAGACCATCTCGATGCCGCCGACCGCGGCGCGCGACGCGCTCACTGCTGGCGACATCGACGGCGTGATGTTCCCCTACGAGGGATGTGACGTCTTCAACGTCCTCGACCTCGTGACGCAGATCATCCATGCGCCCGGCGGCTTCTACAACTCGTCGATGTTCTTCGGCATGAACAAGGACTCGGCCGAGCGCATGTCGGAAGACGACTTCAACGCGATCCAGGCCTTCTCGCGCCAGACGATCCACGAGTACTTCGCCAAGGCGATGGACTACGCGGACTATATCGCGATCGAGAAGTTCAAGGCGCTCGGCACGCCGGTCCTGCATCTCGAGGGCGAGAATCTCGATATCCTCAAGGAAAAGGCCACGGCCTACGAGAACCAGTGGTCCGAGCTCGTCGCCTCGCAGGGCTACGACGGCAAGAAAGCCCTTGCCTACACCCGGCGCATCACCGGCACCGGGCACTAGGCCGCAAGAACCCCACCCGAGACGGGCGCCCACCGCAAGGTCGGCGCCCGTTTCGAATTCGGGGACCGGCAGGCCGACAGCGCGGTGCACAGCCCGTGCACGCGCCGTGTACCGCCTGTGACGGCATGTTTCGCGATTTCCAAGAAGATCTGGCGCACCCGACAGGATTCGAACCTGTGACCTCTGCCTTCGGAGGGCAGCACTCTATCCAGCTGAGCTACGGGTGCTCTGGCGCCGGTCTATAGCCGCAAGCCGCGCGCGCCGCAACCGAAAGCGGGCACATGGCGCGCACAAGCGTTGCCGTTGCGTCCCAAGGCAAATGCGTCATTGCGTCGCGGGCAAAAGTTGGCAAGATCAACGGGCTGACCAGCCGCCGATCAGCGGCACTATCCTGCGGGGGATTATCTTGACCATTTCTTCTTCAACGCTTCGCGTGGCAAAGCCGCTTCTTCTCTCCACGAGCCTCCTCGCGCTCGCCGCCTGCGGTGGCGGCGGCGGGGGTGATACCGGAGGCACCTCGTTCCTTGGACCGGATGGCGACGGGCCGCTGACGTCCTTCGATATGGCGGCACTCACTGCGGGCTTTGTGAGCAGTTGGGCCAGTTACGAGACTGCGGCCAGCAACCTTCGCACCAACATCAGATACTCCATCCAGAACGGCAGCTGGGGCATAATCTCGAACCTCACCGGTGGTGTCGCCCGAACCACCAACGCAATCCTGTCGTCAGGTGTCGAATACGCGCATGCAGCCGGCCTGACCGGTGCGGGCGAAATCGTCGCAGTCATCGATGGCGGCTTCCTTGAGACGCACGAGGCGATCGACGACGCCGTGTTGGGCAGCAGCCCGTCCGATGTGGTCGACGGCCACGGAACCTCGGTCGCCGGCATCATTGCAGGCGAGTCCAGCACCTTCATCGGTATCGCGCCCGGAGCCCAACTCTATCTGCAGGACTTCTTCGGTCCGTACAGTGACCTGGCATTTGCCACCGACCAGGCTCGCCTTCTTGGTGCGGTCGCCCAGAACAACTCATGGGGGCCGCTCGACAGCAACGACAACGAGTTGCTTGCGACGACCGGAGGACTGAGTACCCTCATATCGCAAGGCGCGAGCACCTACCTTACGGCACTGGAAAACTACGCGGCAAACGGCGTTGTCGTATTTGCGGTCTCGAACGATGACGGCCTCACGACCATCGACCTGATGGCGGGACTTCCCAGCCTTGCGGGCTTCGAAGACCTCGAAGAAGGCTGGCTCGCCGTCGCCAACGGCTTTCCGGTCTTCGACAACGCGGGCAACCTGACGAACGTCTACATGATCTCGGCCAGCTGCCTCGAGGCGGCGCGTTGGTGCATCACGGCAAACGGCCAGTGGGAGCATTTGCCGACTGACGTCAGCGACACGTCCTATGATTGGAACATCGGCTCATCCTTCGCGGCACCTCAGGTGGCGGGCGCAATGGCGATCCTGGCCGAGGCGTTCCCGACCCTTTCGCCGCACGAACTCCGCATCCGCCTCCTCGCCTCGGCGGACAACGACTTCTTCCACGACCCCAACATCGACGCGGGTATCGTCTATGAGGCCGAGCTGGTCAGCGGCTTCTTCCACGAGTATTCCACCGTCTACGGCCACGGCTTCCTGAACATCGCGGCGGCGCTTCTGCCCATCGGCGGTACGACGATGCTGACGACCAGCGGCAAGTCGGTCGACACCAACGAGGCGCGCTTCGTCTCGGGCACGGCGACGGGCGACGCGATCAGCCGTGCGCTGGCCAGTATCGACATCGACGTCACCGACGGGCTGGGCGCCGGCTTCAAGATGCCGGGCGATGCGCTTGCGGGCTCGGCCAGCCCGCGGGCGCTGGCCGCCGTTCGGCTGAGCGACGCGCTCTCGTCCGATCTCACCCGCACCCGCCTTGCGCCGGTCGCGGGCGGCCGCTCGGCCTTCGCCGATCACGAGGGCCGGTCGATCGACCTGACCTCGCCCTTCGGCGACTACTCGGCCTCGGTGCTTCTCTCGAACACGTCCGAGGATGCCGGGATCGAGGTGACGAAGAGCTTCGGCGGCGACGGCCTCCGGTTCGACCTCGGCCTCAAGGTCGCGCATGACGATAGCGGGCTGATCGGCTTCGGCGATCAGGGCGCCGACATGGCGGCGCTGCGGCTTGGCCTTGCGCAGGACTTCTCGGGCGGCGGCTTCTTCTCGGTCGGCGCCGAGTTCGGCGTCGCCAGCCTCGATGCGCCGGCCACCTTCACCGACATCTCGACCGCGCGTTACGACAGCTTCGGGTTCGAGGTCGGCCGCCGCAATGTCTTCGCGGCGGGCGACCGGATCGCGCTTGGCGTCTCGATGCCGATCGCGGTGACCTCGGGCTCGGCCGAGCTGATGCTGCCGGTGACGCGCGACGGCACCCGCTCGGTCCTGACGCCGATCGCGGTGGATCTCGCGCCGTCCGAGCGGCAGGTGGACATGACCTTCAGCTACCAGGTGCCGATGGGCCGGCAGAGCGAGATGCTCTTCGAACTGACCCACGCCGACAATTTCGGCAACCAGCCGGGCCTGACCGACACGGCCGGCGTGCTGGCGATGAAGTGGAGCTTCTGAGGCCCTGACGGACGGGCGGAAGATCGGGACCGGGCCAGAAAAGGCCCGGTCCCTTTTCTTATGCCAGAAGCTCGTGCGCGAGTTCCAGCGCGTCCACCAGCGCATCGACCTCGGCCTCGGTGTTGTAAAGGCCGAACGAGGCGCGGCAGGTGGCGGTGACGCCGAGATGCTCCATCAGGGGCTGGGCGCAGTGATGCCCGGCCCGGACCGCGACACCCTTCCGGTCAAGGATGGTCGAGACGTCATGCGCATGGGCGGCGCCATTCAGCGTGAACGAGAAGATCGCGCCCTTGGTCGCGGAGGTGCCCTGGAGGTTCAGCCAGTTCAGTCCCGAGAGCCGCCGGCGCGCATAGTCGCGCAGCGCCTCCTCGTGCGCGGCGACGTTGGCCATGCCGAGGCCCGTCAGGTAATCGAGCGCGACCCCGAAGCCGATGGTCTGGATGATGCCCGGCGTGCCGGCCTCGAACTTCATCGGCGGATCGGCGTAAGAGACGTTCTCTCGAGTCACTTCCCGGATCATGTCGCCACCGCCGAGGAAGGGGCGCATCTCCGCCATCCGCTCGCGCCGGATGTAGATCGCCCCCGAGCCCGTGGGGCCATAGAGCTTGTGGCCAGTGATGGCGTAGAAGTCGCACCCCATCTCGGCGACGTTCACCGGCATGTGGACCGCCCCCTGGCTGCCATCGATCAGCACCGGCACGCCCTTCTCGCGCGCGCCCTTGCAGATCGCGGCGACGTCGACCCTGGTGCCCAGCACGTTCGACATCTGCGTGATCGCGATCAGTTTGGTGCGGGGCCCGATGGCGGCCAGCACCTGGTCGGCAGAGATGTCGCCGGCCGAGTCGGGCTCGACCCACTTCAGGACCACGCCCTGCCGCTCGCGCAGGAAATGCCAGGGCACGATGTTGGCGTGATGCTCCAGCACCGAAAGCAGGATCTCGTCCCCGGCCTCGAGCCGCGGCGCCGCCCAGCCGTAGGCGACGAGGTTGATCCCCTCGGTCGTGCCCGATGTGAAGACGATCTCTTCCTCCGACGGCGCGCCGAGGAAGCGCGCGATCTTGCCGCGCACCGCCTCGTAATTCTCGGTCGCGACGGTCGAGAGGTAATGGAGCCCCCGGTGGACGTTGGCATATTCCATCGAATAGGCCTGCGTGATCGCGTCGATCACCACCTTCGGCTTCTGCGCGGAGGCGCCGTTGTCGAGATAGACGAGCGGCTTGCCGTTCACCTCGCGTGCGAGGATGGGGAAGTCCTTGCGGACCTCTGTGACGTCATACATCGGACGTGCCTCCGAGGAAGAGCGCGCTGACGAACGCGAGCGCGAAGTTCAGCACGAGGAAGGTGACGATCATCATCGCCAAGACCGGAAGCCGGGCGCGAGAGCGGTGCAGGCCCATGATCAGGCCGGGCGCGAACCACAAGAGGTAGATCAGGCCGGCAAGGCCGATGGGCGCAAGGAATGCCGGCACGGAGAGCATGACCAGAAGCTGGAGCGCCGCGAAGGCGTCGTAGAAAAGGCCCATGATCACCGCGACCGCGAGCGCACCGTCGAACGTCCCGGTGCCGCCGAAGGCGCGGCCGACCCGGTTGAGCGCGTGGACGCAAAGCACCATCAGGACGACCTGCAGGACCGCGGAGAGAAGCGGGCTCGAAATGCCGGCGCGCAGGACTTCGGCGAACTCGGGTGGCAGGTCCTCGCCCACCGTGGCCAGAAGATGCTGCCAGGTCAGCGTGGCGAGGATGACGAAGACCGCGATCACCGCCAGAAACGCCGTCCACAAGGCCTGTGGCGGCAGGCTCAGCGCGACGATCCGCCGGGCGCCCTCGACCGGGTCGCGGGCGGTGAAACGCAGGAGCGCGAGGAGGTCGGACATCGTCGTCATCCC
>JBNLCA010000611.1:0-4988 GCA_050303575.1 Paracoccaceae bacterium | reverse complement strand
AGGCGCGGCTTGGCCTTGCGGTCGCCGGAATGGGTGTCGATGAAATTCAGAACCAGCGGCCGGATGTTGTTGCGCCAGCTCTTGCCCGCGAAGATGCCGTAGTGGCCGGCGCCGGGTTCCAGGTGGCTCGCCTTCTTCTCGTCCGGCAGGCCGGTGAGGAGGTCGAGCGCCGCGAGGCACTGGCCGGGGGCCGAGATGTCGTCCTTCTCGCCCTCGACGATCTTGACAGCGACGTCGGTGACCTTGCCGATATCGACGTCATGGCCGGCAACGGTGAAGACGTTGCGGGCGACGACACGGCGCTTGAAGACCCGTTCGACCGTCGAGAGGTAGAACTCGGCCGTCATGTCCATCACGGCGAGATACTCGTCGTAGAAGCGGTTGTGGTGGTCGTGGTCCGATGCCTCGCCCTTGGCGACGTTCAGGATCTGCTCGAAGAAGGCCTGGCCATGACGCTCGGCATTCATCGAGATGAACGAGCTCAGCTGCGCGAGGCCCGGATAGACCAGCCGCCCGGCACCGGCATACTTGAAGCCGACGCGCTGGATGGCGAGATGTTCGAGCTGGCCCATCGTGACCGAGCGGCCGAAGTCGGTCACCTCGGTCGGGGCGGCGTCGGGGTCGATCGGGCCGCCGATGAGGGTGAGCGTGCGCGGCTGCGCCTCGGGCTCGAGCTCGGCGAGGTAGGCGGTGGCGGCAAGCGCCAGCGGCGCCGGCTGGCAGACCGCGATGACATGGATGTCCGGCCCGAGGAAGCGCATGAACTCCATCAGGTAGAGCGTGTAATCCTCGATATCGAACTTGCCCTCGCTGACCGGGATGTCACGGGCATTGTGCCAATCGGTGATATAGACTTCACAGTCGGGGAGCAGGGAGGCTACGGTGGACCGGAGGAGGGTCGCGTAATGTCCCGACATGGGCGCGACAAGGAGGACCCGGCGCGGTTTCGGCGCGCGGCGATTGACCTTGAACTGGATGAGGTCGCCGAAGGGTTTCTGGACCAGTCTTTCGATGGTGACCGTGTGGTCGCGGCCGTCGTCGCCGACGACCGTGCGGATGCCCCAGTCGGGCTTGGCGACCATGCGCGAGAACGAGCGCTCCATCACCTCGCCCCAGGCGGCGATCATCTTGAACCCGGGATGCGGGGCCAGACCGAACTGCGGATAGGAGCCGAAGGCCTGCGCGGTGGCGCCGAGCCACTGATTCGTGTTCCGGACGGTTTCCATCCAGTCATAGGCAGCCATATACTTCATGCCTGCTCTCCTTGCCCTCGGGGGCTTTCTGCCTTATCGGCCGCCATCGTCCCCCCGGGTCCCGGCGGTCTTATGCTGCACCTGCACTGTAGGGGGGAAAGGTTAAGATGACAACTGACCACAAGGACAGTGCAAACCTCGACAAGCTGAACGAGAACCTCGCCCGGGTCGAGGAGCTGACCCAGCGGCTGGTGAACGCCTTCTCGCAAAAGCGCTCGATTGACCCGGCGTTGCAGGGGCCGGGGCAGGACCTCGCCATGAAGGCGGCGACGGCCTATTTCGCCGAGATGATGTCGAACCCGGCGAAGCTCTTCGAGCAGCAGGTGAGCTACTGGGGCAAGACGCTGAAGCACTATATCGAGGCGCAGCAGGAGCTGGCCAAGGGCAACCTCACGCCACCCGGCGACGGGACGCCCAAGGACCGGCGGTTCGCCAGCCCGCTGTGGGAGACGCATCCCTACTTCAACTTCATCAAGCAGCAGTACCTGATGAACGCGCAGGCGATCGAGGACGCGGTCAAGGGGCTCGACAACCTCGACCCGGTCGACCGCAAGCGGCTGGAATATTTCTCGCGCCAGATCGTCGACATGCTGTCGCCGACGAACTTCCTGGGGACGAACCCCGAGGCCCTGGAAAAGGCGGTGGCGACCGACGGGCAGAGCCTGGTCGACGGGCTGGAGAACCTTGTCCGCGATCTTGAGGCGAACCAGGGCGACGTCCTGGTCACGCTGGCCGACAAGGAGGCCTTCAAGGTCGGCGGCAATATCGCCACGTCCGAGGGCGGCGTCGTCTTCCGCAACCGGATGTTCGAGCTGATCCAGTACGAAGCGACGACCGAGAAGGTCCACAAGACGCCGATCGTGATCTTCCCGCCGTGGATCAACAAGTTCTACATTCTCGACCTCAAGCCGCAGAACTCGCTGATCCGCTGGCTTGTCTCGGAAGGCCACACGGTTTTCGTGGTGAGCTGGGTGAACCCCGATCCGGCCTATCGCGACGTCGGCCTAGGTACCTATGTCGAGGAAGGCTACCTGACCGCCTTCGAAGAAGTGAAGGCGATCACCGGCGAGGACAAGGTGAACGCCGTCGGCTACTGCATCGGCGGCACGACCCTGGCGCTGACGCTGGCGCTGATGGAAAAGCGCAAGGACAAGTCGGTCAGGTCGGCGACCTTCTTCACCACGCTGACCGACTTTGCCGACCAGGGCGAAATGACGGTCTTCCTGACCGATGATTTCGTCGACGGCATCGAGCGGGACGTCGAGGCGAAGGGGATCCTCGAGTCCTTCTTCATGGCGCGGACCTTCTCGTTCCTGCGCTCGAACGACCTGATCTACCAGCCGGCGATCAAGAGCTACATGATGGGCGAGGCGCCGCCGGCCTTCGACCTGCTCTACTGGAACGGCGACGGGACGAACCTGCCGGCGAAGATGTCGGTCGAGTATCTCCGCGGTCTCTGCCAGAAGAACCTGCTTGCCACCTCGGGTTTCCCGATGGAAGGCGAGACGCTGACGCTGAAGGACATCAAGGTGCCCTTGTGCGCCATTGCCTGCGAGACCGACCATATCGCCGCCTGGAAGGGCAGCTATGCCGGCGTCCGGCAGATGGGCGCGAAGGACAAGATGTTCATCGTCTCGGAATCCGGCCACATCGCCGGCATCATAAATCCGCCATCGAAGAAGAAGTATGGTCACTACGTGAACGAGGCCTGGCCTGAGGCGGCGGACGACTGGATGGAGGGCGCCACGCACGAGGAAGGATCGTGGTGGCCGCGCTGGGGCGACTGGCTGGACAAGAAGTCCGGCGCGATGATTCCCGCCCGGAAACTGGGCGATCGGAAACATCCCGTACTGGCCAAGGCACCGGGCACCTATGTCGTCGCGAAGCCCAAATCATAGGCAAATCGCGAACATTCCCAAATACTTGACAGATTTTCGCCGCAGCGCAGCAAATTTTCCTTGCAATGCTGCGGTGCAGCATCTATCTATTCGGTCAAGCAGCAAACGCTTGAACCCGAACCCCGTACCCACGCACCAGGAGAAAACCGATGGCCAAAGCCCCGAACGATTTCACCAAGATGTACCAGGACATGATGGCCCAGTTCCCGGTCGACGCGTCCGCCTTCCAGGAAGCCTTCAAGACCTCCGCCGCCTACGGCGAGAAGATGTCGAAGGTCGTCCTCGACGCCGCCGAGAAATCGACCGAGATCTCGACCAAGTGGACCAAGTCGACCCTCGCCAAGCTGGGCGACGTGTCGAAGGTCAAGTCCGAGCCGACCGACTATTCGAAAGCCATGACCGACTTCGCGTCGGCCCAGGCCGAAGTCGCCGCCGAGACCATGGCCGCCTTCGCCGAAGTCGCGAAGAAAGTGCAGATGGAAACGGTCGAGCTGATGCTCGCCGCCGGCAAGAACTTCTCGGAAGACGCCTCGGCCGCGGTGAAGAAAGCCACGACCGAAATGACCTCGGCCGCGAAGAAAGTCGCCGCTGCCGCGAAGTGATCTGAGGATCCCACACCGGCCTCCTCCTCCCGATCGGTGTGAAATCTGGCGGGCTTCCCTGGGAAGCCCGCCTTTTTCATGTCTGCGCTTTACTTTGCTGCAAACGCAGGTCTAGGCTTGCCGCACTGCAACATCGGGGAGGGTGGCAGGGATGGCCGACAAGACCGAACCGCTGCTTATCAAGCGCTACGCCAGCCGCCGCCTCTACAACACCGAGACGTCGGACTACGTGACGCTGGATGACATCGCCGGCTTCATCCGGTCGGGGCGCGAGGTGCAGATCGTAGATCTGAAGACCGGCGACGACCTGACGCGGCAATACCTCCTCCAGATCATCGCCGAGCACGAAAGCAAGGGCGAGAGCGTCCTGCCGCTGGGCGTGCTGACCGACCTTGTCCGCAGCTACACGACCGAGGTGCAGTCGGTGGTGCCGCAGTTCCTTGCCGCCAGCTTCGAGATGCTGCGCGACGGCCAGTCGAAGATGATGGAGAACCTCGGGACGATGAACCCGATGGCGGCGATGCCGGGCTTCGAGGCGATGCGCAAGCAGCAGGAAGCCTTCATGAAGACGATGATGGGCGGCTGGCGCGGATCGTCGGGACCGGCGCCCGAGGCCCAGGACGACAAGTCCTCCGACGAGGAACTCTCGGACATAAAGGCCCAGCTTGCTGCCTTGCAGACCAAGCTGTCCAAGATGGGAAAATAAGCGGAAGGCCGGAAGAGGCCGCCCGCGCCGTCGACGATTGCATCAACAGGGCCGACCATGCCGGTCTCGCGGGCTCATGAGCGATGGGCATCGTTTCGTCGCTTCAGCGGGTGGCGGGACCGACAGAAAGGCGGCCTCGGTTGTGGCATGGACGGTCGTCCTTTTCGGGAACTCGCCCGGGGGGCCGGCCATCTGTGCGGCCGAAGCCGGGGGCTGAGAGGCGTGAGCCTGCGGCAAGTCATGGACGACAGCGACGCGCGGCGTTCGGTCTTGCACGGCAGGGTCACGACGGGCTGGCACGGCACAAGGGAGCGGGTCGGTGAAGAACTGGAACTTCGCGACCGCGCCGAACTATTTCGACGATTTCGCCACCGCTCCATCCGATCTTGCCCTTGCCGACCTGCGCCCGACCGACCGCAACTGGGACCGCCTCGCCGATCTGCCGGGGCTCGAGGAACTTACCGCCGTTTCGCCAACCGCCGAGCAGCTTCAGTTGATCGGCCGACTGTCCGGTCTGCGGCGCCTTCGG
>JBNLCA010000610.1:0-12257 GCA_050303575.1 Paracoccaceae bacterium | reverse complement strand
ACGATGGCGATGAAGCCGTTCCACAGGACGAGGTAGATCGGCCCGCCCTCGATGATCGACGGGTTGAACACCATGAAGAGCGGGATGAGGTAGAGGCCCTTGGCGTATTTCCATGCCTGGACCGACGTCTCCATCGGCTTCGATCCCGCGATCGCCGCCCCGGCGAAGCCTGCCAGTGCTACGGGTGGCGTGACGTTCGAGTCCTGGCTGTACCAGAAGACCACGAGGTGGGCGATGAGGAGCGGCACGCCGAACTCGGTCTGGAGCGCCGGGCCGACCAGGATGACGAGGACGATGTAGGAGGCCGTCACCGGCAGGCCCATGCCGAGGACCAGACTGGCGAGGATGATGAGAAGGAGCGCGAGGACGAGGTTGCCTTGCGAAAAGGCGATCATCATTGCCGAGAACTTCAGCCCCAGCCCGGTCAGGCCGACGACACCGACGATGATCCCGGCGACGGCGCAGGCCATCGACACCATGACTGCGTTCTTCGCCCCGGTCTCGAGCGCCTCGAAGAACTTCTGGATGCCGGACCGGATCATGTAGGTGATGCGGTGAAAGGCGAAGGGCCGGCCATGCTTCGGACCCCAGTAGAAAAGCTCGAACGGGGCGCGGATGATCGCGGCGGCGATCACGGTCAGGATGGCATAAAAGCCCACCCGCATCGGCGAATAGCCCATGACGAGAAAGAGGATCAGCGCCGCGAGCGGAATCAGGAACTGCCAGCCGTCCAGCAGCACCTCGCGCAGGTTCGGCAGAAGCTCGGCCGGTGTGCCCTTCATCCCCTGCTTCACGGCTGCGATGTGGACCAGCAGGTAGACCGCGCCGAAGTAGAGGAACGCCGGGAAGATCGAGACCAGCACGATATGCTGGTAGGGGATGTTGGTGTATTCGGCCATCAGGAAGGCGCCGGCGCCCATCAGCGGCGGCATGATCTGGCCCCCGGTCGAGGCCGCGGCCTCGATCCCGCCGGCCTGCGCGGGCCTGTAGCCCAGCCGCTTCATCAGGGGGATCGTGAAGGCGCCGGTCGTCACCACGTTGGCGATGGCCGAACCCGAGACCGAGCCCATGCCCGCCGAGGCTATGACGGCCGCCTTGGCCGGGCCGCCGCGCTGCCGGCCGGTGGCCGCGTAGGCGAGGTCGATGAAGAACTTGCCGGCGCCGGTGACTTCCAGGAACGCGCCGAAAAGGACGAAGACGAAGATGTAGGTCGCGGCGACGCCGAGGGTGATGCCGTAGATCCCCTCCTGCCCCCGGATCATCTGGCTGGCGAAGCGTTCGATGGACTGGCCGCGATGCTCGAGGATGCCGGGAAGGACGTCGCCCAGCCAGGGCAGCGCCCCGCGCGAGCCGGCGAAGGCATAGGCGATCGCGATGATGCCGATGGCTGTCATCACCGGGCCGACGACGCGGCGGGCGCCTTCAAGGACGAGGATCGTGGTGACGATCCCGACTGCGATGTCCGAGGTGCGCAGGCGGATCAGGTCAGCGATCACGTCGACGTTGAGCGGCTTCCAGACCAGCACCAGCGCCGAGGCGGCGACGAGCGCGCCGTCGATGATCCAGCCCACGCGGCCACGCGGCCGGCTGCCGGTGACCGGGAACATCAGGAAGGCGAGGATCAGGATGAAGCCGAGGTGGATCGGCCTGAGGAAATCGGCGCCGACCGGCTGGATGCCCGAGGCATAGAGCTGGAAGAGCGAGAGCGTGATCGCGATCAGCGTGATCAGGCGCAGGACGAGGCGGGGCTGGTCGGTGTCCATCACTCGTCTCCGGATAGCGCGATGGTGACGCGCTTGTGGGTGGCGGCCGCGCTGAGCGAGACCTCGGCCGAGGCGGTCCGCAGGCGGTGATCGACGGCGGGGCCACCGGGGCGCAGGACGTAGGCGTTGCCGGGGACCGGTTCGTCCAGGTCCTCGATCCAGTAGCCGCCCATGCCGTCACTGAGCTGGATGCCGCGGCCCGGGATATGGTCGAGCCCGGCGGCGAAGTCGGGCAGGTGCGAGCGGACGAGGACCATCGCGCCGGCGCGGTTCTCGTAGCAGTCCTCGACCTGGAAAAGCTTGACCGAATGGTTCCAGACAACGCACCAGCCGGTGCCCTCGGGCACGTCGAGGCGGGCGATCTCGGTCCCGTCCGGAAGCGTGGCCGTCAGCGTTCCCGCGGCGGCCGGAAAGGCGAGCAGGGCGGCGGCAAGCCGCCCCGCGAGCTTGAGGGTCATGGGCGCAGCGCGTCCGGGATGCTGGCGCCGATCTCCTCGTAATAGCGGATCGCGCCGGGATGCAGCGGCACCGGCGTCGCCGACATGGTGAACTCGACCGTGGTCTCGTTCGCCGCCGGGTGGACGGCCTGCAGTTCGGCGATGTTCTCGAACATGGCCTTGGTCACCGCGTAGACCAGGTCGTCCGGCGTGTCGGCCGAGACGACGAGGACGTTCGGAACGCCAAGCGTCGGCACCGCGTCGGCCTGGCCGTTGTAGGTTCCGGCCTTGAGGCTGATGTCGGCGAAGGTCGCGTCGGCCTGCCGGCCGTTCGCCAGTTCGGCCGCCGTCAGCGGCAGGATGCGGACGTCCTTGGTCGTGGCGAGGTTCAGGATCGACGAGGTAGGCGCCCCGACCGACCAGAAGCCGGCGTCGATGTCGCCGTTGGCGATTGCGTCGGCGGTCTCGTTGAAGTTCAGGCGCTGGGCGTCGAAGTCGTCGAAGCTGATGCCGTTCGCCTTGAGCAGCGTTTCGGCGTTGACCTCGGTGCCCGAGCCGGGCGCGCCGACCGAGACGCGCTTGCCCTTGAGATCGGCGAGCGACTGGATCGGGCTGTCGGCGGGCACAACGATCTGGATCATGTTGGCGTAGAGCGAGGCGACGCCGCGGGTGGCGTCGATCTGCTGGCCCTCGAATTTTCCGGTGCCGGTGTAGGCCTGGTAGACCGTGTCGGCGAGCGCGATGGCGAAGTCGGTATCGCCGGTGGCGATCAGGCCCATGTTCTCGACCGAGGCGCCGGTGACCTCGGCGGTGGCCGAGTAGCCCTCGACATGATTGTTGATGATTTCGGCAAGACCGCCGCCCATCGGATAGTAGACGCCGCCGGTCCCTCCGGTGGCGATCGACAGCTGTTCCTGGGCCATGCCCGGCGTGGCGACCAGGATCGCGGCTGCCAGTGTCTTGAAGATGTTCATTTTTCTCTCCCTGTTCGTTTTGATTGAAGAAACAGTATCAAGGGCGCGCGGGGCTGCCAACTGGAAGTGGCGCGCTTGCCAAGGCAGGGGCGAAGTGCAAGGTTCGGGCTTCCGCAGAACGGGAGGAGCGGCGTGGCGAGGACGAAGGCGAAAGCGGCCGTTCGGACCGAGGCGGCGGTGCAGCTGCCGCAGGTCGGACATGCGCGAAATCCGGGCATGGCGCTGGACCTCGACTGGGTCGCCTCGGTGCAGGCCAACACCTCGGCCATCGAGCGACGCTGCGCCACCCTGCCGGGGCGGCGGTCGGTCAAGAAGGAGTATCAGGCGGCGTGGCTGTGCAAGGCGGTCAGCCTGATCGACCTGACGACCCTGTCCGGCGACGATACCGAGGGCCGGGTGCGGCGGCTCTGCGCCAAGGCGCGGCAGCCGGTGCGGGCGGACCTCCTGCGCGCGCTGGGGATGGAGGGGCTGACCACGGGCGCGGTCTGCGTCTACCACGACATGGTGGCAACGGCGGTCGATGCGCTGAAGGGCTCGGGCATCCCGGTGGCGGCGGTCTCGACCGGGTTCCCGGCCGGTCTTTCGCCCTTTCACCTGCGCGTCGCCGAGATCGGCGAGAGCGTGGCGGCCGGCGCGGCCGAGATCGACATCGTCATCTCGCGGCGGCACGTGCTGACGCAGAACTGGCAGGCGCTTTACGACGAGATGCGCGAGTTCCGCCGGGCCTGCGGCGAGGCGCATGTCAAGGCGATCCTGGCGACCGGGGAGCTTGGCACGCTGAGGAACGTCGCGAGGGCCTCGCTGGTCTGCATGATGGCGGGCGCGGATTTCATCAAGACCTCGACCGGCAAGGAGAGCGTGAACGCGACGCTGCCGGTGTCGCTGGTCATGATCCGGGCGATCCGCGACTACCAGGACCGGACGGGATACAGGGTCGGCTACAAGCCGGCGGGCGGGATATCGAAGGCGAAGGACGCGTTGGTGTATCTGGCGCTGATGAAGGACGAGCTGGGCGACCGCTGGCTGATGCCGGATCTCTTCCGCTTCGGGGCATCGTCGCTTCTGGGCGATATCGAGCGGCAGCTGGAACACCATGTGACCGGGCGGTACTCGGCCGCCGACCGGCACGCGTTGGCCTGACGTCGCAGTGGGGGCTTCGCGCCCCCACACCCCCGCGGAGTATTTGGGAACAAAAGAAATGACAGTTCGCGAGATCTTCGAGACGATGAGCTACGGGCCGGCGCCCGAGGGGGCGGCCGAGGTGATGGCCTGGCTCGACGGGCACGGGCGCAGGTTCGGGCATTTCATCGGCGGCGAGTTCACCGAGCCGGGCGAAACGTTCGTGACGCGGAACCCGGCGACGGGGGCCGTGCTGGCGGAGGTGTCCGAGGGCAGCACGGGCGAGGTCGGCAACGCGGTCGAGGCGGCGCGGAAGGCGGCGCCGGGATGGGCCAAGGCGGGCGGATATGCGCGGGCCAAGGTGCTCTATGCGCTGGCGCGGATATTGCAGAAGCAGAGCCGGATGTTCGCTGTTCTCGAGACGCTGGACAACGGCAAGCCGATCCGCGAGTCGCGCGACATAGATATCCCGCTGGCGCAGCGGCATTTCTACTATCACGCCGGGATCGCGCAGCTTCTGGACAGCGAAATGCCGGGGATGGTGCCGCACGGCGTGTGCGGTGCGGTGATCCCGTGGAACTTCCCGCTTCTGATGCTGGCCTGGAAGGTGGCGCCGGCGCTGGCGGCCGGAAACACCGTGGTTCTGAAGCCGGCGGAGTACACGCCGCTGACGGCGCTTCTGTTCGCCGATATCTGCCGCGAGGCGGGGGTGCCGCCGGGGGTGGTGAACATCGTCACCGGCGGCGGCGCGACCGGGGCGGCGCTGGTCGCGGCGAAGGTCGACAAGGTGGCCTTCACCGGCTCGACCGAGGTGGGTCGCCGCATCCGCGAGGCGACGGCGGGTTCGGGCAAGGCGCTGACTTTGGAGCTGGGCGGCAAGTCGCCCTACATCGTCTTCGACGACGCGGACCTTGATTCAGCGGTCGAGGGGCTGGTCGACGCGATCTGGTTCAACCAGGGGCAGGTCTGCTGTGCCGGCTCGCGGCTCCTGGTGCAGGAGGGCGTCGCGCAGCGCTTCCACGACAAGCTGAAGCGCCGGATGGACGGGCTGCGCGTCGGCGATCCCCTCGACAAGTGCATCGACGTGGGCGCGGTTGTCGATCCGGTTCAGCTCGCCACGATCACCAGGATGGTCGAGGAGGGCGGCGCTGAGGGCGAGGTCTACCGGGCGAAGGTGAAGCTGCCCGAGGGCTGCTTCTATCCACCGACGCTAATCACCGGGCTCAGCCCCGCGGCGATGCTGATGCAGGAGGAGATCTTCGGGCCGGTGCTGGTTTCGACCACCTTCCGGACGCCGGCCGAGGCGGTGCAGCTTGCCAACAACACGCGGTTCGGCCTTGCGGCGACGGTCTGGACCGAGAATGTCAACCTCGCGCTGGACGTGGCGCCGAAGCTGAGGGCCGGGGTCGTCTGGGTGAATGCCACGAACCTCTTCGACGCGGCGGCCGGGTTTGGCGGGGTCAAGGAAAGCGGGTTCGGCCGCGAAGGCGGATGGGAGGGGATGCGCGCCTATCTCAGGCCCGCCGGCCGGGCGGCGAAGCTGAAGCGCATTGCGCCGGTCAAGCCACCGAAGAATGCCGAGGCGGCGGGGATCGACCGGACCGAGAAGCTCTATGTCGGCGGCAAGCAGGCACGGCCCGACGGCGGATATTCGCGGGCCGTCTGGTCGCCGAAGGGACGGCTTCTGGGCCACGTCCCGCTGGGCAACCGCAAGGACATCCGGAACGCCGTCGAGGCGGCGCACGGCGCCAAGGGATGGGCGAAGACGACCGGGCACCTGAGGGCGCAGATCCTCTACTACATCGCCGAGAACCTGTCCGAGCGGGCCGAGGAATTCGCCGACCGGCTGAAGGACCTGACCGGGACAAGCGGCACCAGGGAGGTCGAGGCTGCGATCCGGCGGCTCTTCACCTGGGCGGCCTGGGCCGACAAGCATGACGGCGCGGCCAAGGGCGTGCCGCTCAGGGGCATCGCGCTCGCGATGAACGAGCCGGTGGGCGTGATCGGCGCGCTCTGCGCCGACGAGGCGCCCTTGCTGGGCTTCGTCTCGGTGATGGCGCCTGCGATCGCGATGGGGAATACCTGCGTCTTGGTGCCGTCCGAGCCCTACCCGCTTGCCGCGCTCGACCTTGCGCAGGTGCTCGAGACGTCGGACGTGCCGGGCGGGGTGGTCAACATCGTCTCGGGCGACCACAAGGACCTGGCCAAGACGCTGGCCGGACACATGGATGTCGATGCCGTCTGGTCGTTTTCCGCGGCCAACATCTCGGGCCTGATCGAGAGCGAGGCGGCGGGGAACCTGAAACGGACCTGGGTGAACTACGGCAAGGCGCGCGACTGGGCCGGGGACGACGCCCACGCCTTCCTTGCAGCGGCCACCGAGGTCAAGACGATCTGGGTGCCCTACGGCGAGTAGTCAGATCAGCGAGGCGAGGTAGGCGCGTTCTTCCGGCAGGATCAGAAGCCCCAGCGCCAGCTTGTCCAGGAACGCCTTGGCGCGCGGGTCCTCGAGGTTCGGCTTGCCGATCATGCGCATTGCCACCTGCATCAGCTCGCGCCGCTGCCCCTCGCCAAGGCCGATGCCGATATCGTCGAGACTGGCATCGCGCTCGAAGCGGATACGGTCGATCACCTCGCGTGCCTTTTCCGGGCTGGCGTCGCGATACCGCGCCGATTCGCCCAGCGCGACGATCTGGCCAAGCGTGACATCGTCGGTCCGGCCCACCGCCGTCGCCGCCCGGCAGGCGACCTCGAACAGGCGTCCGGCATAGCCCGTGCCCTTGCGGTCGGCCCAGGTCTTCTGGGCCCCCGTGGCCGAGCGGGCGGCTTCGCGGCCTGCGCCCTGACCGAGCGCGCCCCTGAGGAAGACGAGGACGACAAGGCCTAGGCCGGCAATTGCAATGGGCTTGAGCCAGCCCATGGAACTTGGCGGCTTCAGTTCGGGCAGGTCGGCCGCGACGATGCCCTGGGCCTTCAGCTGTTCAAGCTCGCCGTCTTCGAGCGAGAGATACTGGTCGCCGGCGCAACGCCCCGGCGCGACGACATAGGCGCGCTCCTCCCGGCCGGTGGTGAAGATGTAATAGTGCGTCGTCTCTTCCACCAGGCGGCAGAGCGCCAGGCCGGGCAGGCCGCGATAGCTGGAAAGCTCCTGCACGAACTCCAACTTCTCAGCGACGCGCCAGGCCCGGCCTTCGCCGGTGCAGACGAGGGTGAGCGCGATAGCGACGGCCAGGGTACGGATCATCTTAGCGCCAACCTGTTTGCATCAAGGGTTCGGCGCCGGGCGGTGACCGCCCGGCGCGCAGTGTCAGATCGCAACCGCCATGGCCTCGCGGCGCTTGGGGTCGATCAGAAGCCCCATCGCAAGCTTGTCGAGGAAGGACTTGGCCGCGCTGTCGCCCATGTTTTCCCGGCCGATCACCATCATCGCGACGCGCATCAGCTGGTGCCGCTCGACATCGTCGAGGCCGCTGCCGAGATGCGAGAGATCGGACGTTTCGGGCTGGACCCGGACATAGCCGATCATCTTGCGCATCTGGTCGGGGCTGACCTGGTTTGTGGTGAACTGCCCGGCGATGGCGCAGATCGTGCCGACCTCGCGGTCGTCGATCTTGCCGTCGGCCAGCGCGGCGCGGCAAGCGGTCTCGAGCACCCTGTTGCGGAACTGTCCGGCGGCGGTACCGGGTCCGGTCGAACGGCTGAAACCGCCGGCCTGGAACTTCATGATCAGGACAATGACGACGACGCCGCCCCAGACGAAGGGCGTGGCCGCCTGGGCCATGGTCAGCTGGGGTTCGTCGGGAATGTCGGCCGACAGGACGCCGGCGTCCTTGAGTTCGGCGATCTGGGCCGGCGAGATGTCGTAGTAGTAGTCCGTGTCGCACCGGTCGGACGCCAGCGCATAGCTTTGCGAGCTGAAATAGAGCGGCAGGAAGAAGATGTGGGTCTTCCAGACCAGGTGGCAGAGCGCCAGCCCGTTGCCGACACTGCCGCTCGGGTCATTGATCTCGGCGACGAAATCGAGCTCTTCGCCGCTGCCCCAGAAGGCGGCTCCGCGGGCGGCCTGACCGGGCGAAGCGAAGCTGACGGTCAGCGCGGCGACAATTGCAAAGAGTATGTGGCGCATCGAAACGGGTCCCTCGTCACTGTTTCCAAGCGAGGAACTTGCAAGCAAATGCGGTCAAATTGGGGAAAATAAGAGGAAATTGCCTTACAAGGGCGCCCGTCCGGTGTTCCGCAGCAGGCGTCCGAGACCCGGCATGCCCGCACGCCGAAGGATTGTTCGCATTTCCATGATGTGGTGGGGGACGGGGCAGCCCCGTCCCCTTGGCCACTCAGGAATGGATGGGTCCGTCGCCGCAGGCGAGCGCGGCTTCGCGCACCGCTTCCGAGAAGGTCGGGTGGGCGTGGCAGGTGCGGGCGACGTCCTCGGCGGCGGCGCCGAATTCCATCGCCACGCAGATCTCGTGGATGAGGTCGCCCGCGCCCGGGCCGATGAGGTGGCAGCCCAGGATGCGGTCGGTTTCCTTGTCGGCGAGGATCTTGACGAAGCCGTCGCCGGCGAAGACGGCCTTGGCGCGGCCGTTGCCCATGAACGAGAACTTGCCGACCTTGTAGGCGCGGCCGGCCTCCTTCAGCTGGTCCTCGGTCTGGCCGACCGAGGCGACCTCGGGCCAGGTGTAGATGACGCCGGGGATGACGCCGTAGTTCACGTGGCCCTTCTGTCCGGCGAGGATCTCGGCGACGGCCATGCCCTCGTCCTCGGCCTTGTGGGCGAGCATCGGCCCTTCGATCACGTCGCCGATGGCGTAAAGGCCCTTCACGCTGGTGGCGAAATGGCCGTCGGTGGCGATCTGGCCGCGCTTGGTCATCTCGACGCCCAGCTTGTCGAGGCCGAGGCCCTCGGTGTAGGGCTTGCGGCCGGTCGCGACGAGGACGACGTCGGCATCCAGCACCGCCTCGCTGTCGTCTTTCCTGAGCTTGTAATGGACCTTGGCCTTGCCCTTGGTCGCGTCGACCTTCTGGACGGCGGCGCCCATGACGAACTTGAGGCCTTGCTTGCCCAGCATCCGCTGCACGAACTTCTGCACCTCGGCGTCCATGCCGGGGGTCACCGCGTCGAGGAATTCGACCACCGTCACCTCGGTGCCGAGGCGGGCATAGACCGAGCCGAGTTCCAGCCCGATGACGCCGGCACCGATCACGACCATGGTCTTCGGAACCTTGGCGAGTTCCAGCGCGCCGGTCGAGGTGACCACGGTCTTCTCGTCCACCTCGACGCCGGGCAGTGAGGACGCCTCGGAGCCCGACGCGATGACGATGTTCTTCGCCTCGTGGATGGCGTCTCCTACCTTGACCTTGCCCGGCTCGGGGATCGTCGCCCAGCCCTTGATCCAGTCGATCTTGTTCTTCTTGAACAGGAACTCGACGCCCTTGGTGTTCTGGCCGACGACGTCGTCCTTGTAGCCCAGCATGGTCGGCCAGTCGACCGAGGGGGATTTGCCCTTCAGGCCCATCTTGCCGAAATTCTCCTCGGCCTCGTGCAGCATGTGGGAGGCGTGCAGAAGCGCCTTCGACGGGATGCAGCCGACATTCAGGCAGGTGCCGCCCAGCGTCTCTCGGCCCTCGACCACGGCGGTCTTAAGCCCCAGTTGCGCGGCGCGGATGGCGCAGACATAGCCGCCGGGGCCGGCGCCGATGACGATCAGGTCGTAACTTGCCATTTCAGGCTCCTTTATCTTGCCGGGCGTCGGGGGTTGCCTGCCCCCGGAGCCCCGGCGGTATTTGAGACACGGGGAAGGGTCATATCAAGGCGGCCACCAGCATGACGATGGTCGCGGTCTGGCCGATGGCCCAGACGGTGCTTCTCAGAAGGTAGATGCCCGAGACGTAGGCCGGGATGTAGGCGACGCGGGCGCCGAGGTAGACCCAGGCGCAGGTCTGCGTGACGGCGGTGGACTGGCCACCCGCCGTGACGACGAGAACGGCGATGGCGAAGAGGATCAGCGCCTCGAAATGGTTGTTCAGCGCGCGTTGCAGCCGGCCGGTGATCCTGGTCAGCGGCTTGTGCGGCGCGTCGCGCGGGCCGGCGGTGTAGCGCGGGCCGAGCTCGATGTTGGCGGGCACGGCGAAGATGACGAACTGCACGACCTGCAGAAGCGCGGCGAGGGCGAGCGCTGTGAGTTCCGGCGTCATCGCTCAGCCCTCGATCTCGATCGGCGTGCCGGGCGGGACGAGGGACCAGATCTCCTTCATCTCGGCGTTGGTCACCGCGATGCAGCCGTCGGTCCAGTCCCACATCAGGTGCAGGCCGCCGAGCCAGCCCCAGCCGTTCGGCAGGCCGTGGATCATGATGTCGCCGCCCGGATCCTCGCCCGCCGCCGCGGCGCGCGCGCGGTCGGCCTCGGCCGGGTAGGAGATGTGGAGACTGAGATGCGCGACCGAGTTCGGGTTCTGCCAGTCGATCACGTAGCGCCCCTCGGGCGTGCGCTCGTCGCCCTCGCGCGCCTTGTGGCCCTCGGGCGCCGCGCCGAGCGAGACCTCGTAGCTGGCGATGACGGCGCCTTCGCGGATCAGGTCCATCCGCCGTTCGGACTTCACGACACGGACGAGGTCGGCCTGCTGGCCGGCCGGTGCCATCTCGGGCGGCAGGCCGGAGGCGTTCGCCGCCATCCAGCGGGTGTAGATCAGCGCTCCGGGCATGATCATCGCGAGCGCGAGCGCGCCGAGGATGAGCCGACGCACCCTAATTCTGCCGCCTCGTCGCCGGGCGGAAGGGCGCTGCGGTAGAAGAGCCAGACGGCGGCATAGAGCGCCAGCCTTGTGCCGCCGATGGCGAGATCACGGGCGGGCAGGTTGCCGGTCGCCCAGGTCAGCGCGCCGATGCCGAGGAAGGCCGCGTTGATGAGGAAGAGTTGCAGGGCGAAACGGTTCTGGCCGGTGGGCGTGCCGTAGACCTCGCCCACCAGCAGCGCGGCGCAGAGAGCGACCGTCAGGCCGATGAGCAGCCACCCGGTCAGCCCCGCCCGTCCGCCCAGAGCGAAGAGCTGGGCGAAGCGCCAGATGGCCTCGGCCAGGAGGACGAGGACCAAGGCGCGGATGAGCCAGCGGAGGGGGGAGTCGGCAGTCACTTGTTCCGGAGTCCTGAGGGATTATGCATCCGTCGTTCCGCGTGACCGCAGGAAGAA
This sequence comes from Paracoccaceae bacterium, assembly GCA_050303575.1. Taxonomy (GTDB): domain Bacteria; phylum Pseudomonadota; class Alphaproteobacteria; order Rhodobacterales; family Rhodobacteraceae; genus JBNLCA01. Next base: position 777 of record JBNLCA010000610.1, on the reverse strand, counting down.
TTGTCACAGCGAAGGTGCTTTTCCTGGATCCCGACTTCGCCAAAGCTTGGGTGAGGTGACACCCTTTCTGTCCGCAGTCTTCCAGACTGGCATACGGGACAAATATCGCCGGATTTCGCGTCCTCAATAGTTCGGAGCAACTTGGCGATCTCGGCATCCTTCTCCGAAATTGCTTCCTTCGCTTCGGAAAGTGCGATTTTCGTATCGGCCAAGGTCTCGATTAGATCCGCAATCTTTAGCTTGTAGGCTGCTTCATCGACCCCTCGATCTATTTCACGCAGCTCTTTCGCTATGGATAGAGCATGCGAGATGGCCGTTAGACCGGACATAAGGTCCATGATCCTCTCCTAAAGATCCATTAGCAGCCGCCGCGGATCCTCTAGCGCCTCTTTCACGCGCACCAGGAACGTCACCGCGCCCTTGCCGTCGACGATGCGGTGGTCGTAGCTCAGCGCAAGGTACATCATCGGACGTATGACGATCTGGCCGCCGACCACCATCGGGCGGTCCTGGATCTTGTGCATGCCGAGGATACCCGACTGTGGCGGGTTCAGGATCGGCGAGGACATCAGCGAGCCGTAGACCCCGCCGTTCGAGATGGTGAAGGTGCCGCCCTGCATCTCGGCCATCGAGAGCTTGCTGTCGCGGGCGCGCAGGCCCAGTTCGGCGATGGTCTTCTCGATCTCGGCGAAGCTCATCCGGTCGGCGTCGCGCACCACCGGCACGACCAGGCCGTTCGGCGTGCCGACGGCGATGCCCATGTGGACGAAGTTCTTG
>JBNLCA010000609.1:0-15215 GCA_050303575.1 Paracoccaceae bacterium | reverse complement strand
GGGGGGTAGACCACCGCCGGCGCGCCTCTCCTGCCATGAGCCGGACTGGGTTGGAGTCTGTCGCTCACAGCGTTGCGGAAGCCGACCGATTGCGGACCGGGTCAGCTCACCAGCAAAAGATGTTTCACACGGCGCGAAAATCGGCCGGACGCTTCCGACGGCACCGCCATCGACGGCGTCAGCAGCCACGGCGCTCCGCCGCCGCCTTTCGTCTGTGCCGAGCCGCTCCCGGTTCGGGCGTGACGGCGCAGGCGCCGTTGCGTCTCGGCGACGCGTTCGATCAGTTCGCACACAAGGTCGTCGGACACCGGCGGCATGGGCGTGAAGGTGGCCATGGTCAGACCCCGCCGATCCGCGCGGAAACGGACCGCGCCATCGCCGCACCCACGGCGAAACCATTGTTACTCGTAACAGGCATGATGCCCCCCAGATCGCGCTACTGAGTTCAGTAATAAACCATTAACCGTGAACCGAGATTGAACGGCCCGTTAATCTTCGGCGCATAAAGAGAGCCTGGACAATGTGTCGCATGACAAACGGCCCGGCGCAGTCGCCGGGCCGTTTGGTTGCTTCAAAAGACGTTCTGGATCAGACCTTTGCCGGGCCGCCTCCAGACGGCCCGGCCGGACGGTCGATCAGTAGACCATGCGGAAGTACTCGGCCTGGAAGTTGTCCTCCATGCCGGTCTTGCACAGGCCCATCTCCATGTTCGACGTGCCCGAGATCGTGCCGCCCGATACCATCGCCGCGCCCTGCAGGCCGCTCGCGTTCGCCGAGAAGCTGATGTCCCCGAGCGCGATGATCTGGCTGCCGTACACCTGAAGATCGGCCGCGACGTCGATGCCGCCCAGCGTCAGGAGCTGGGCACCGCCGCCCTCGGCGCAATTGTCGTTGCGGCCGAGGCGCAGGCCCGACGGCGCGTTGATCGAGCGGGCGTCGTCGTTCGTCGTCGCGATCACCGTATCTTCGAGGCTGACGCCCTGCTCGAACTTGAGCTTGCAGTTCGTCACCAGCACCATGTTGCGAAACTCGGTGTTCGACTTGACGTTCACCTGGCCGCCGCCGGTGCAGGACATGATGTGGACCGAATGCTGGACGAGGTTGTCCTGCGAGATGTCATTGGTCGTGATCGTCCGGACACCGGTGATCGTGATGTAGTCCGGCTGTTCCTCGGACGTCGGATCACGCAGATCGTCGATCAGGTCGGCAAGCTGGTTGAGGATGCGGATGTTGTAACGCCCGTAGCGCAGCGCCGCGTCGAGGCCCTCGTTCGTCTCCATGCCCGAGCGCGGCAGGTCGAGGTCGTTCAGATCCGGCATCGAGACGACGGTGCCTTCCTCGAAGTAGTTGTTCGAGTTGAGCGAGACATAGCCGTTCGAATGGATGCAGAAACCGTTCCGATAGGTGTTGTTGCTTTGCAGGTCGACCAGGTCCTGGCTGACGAAGCCTTCGCGGAAGCAGGGGGGATGGAAGGTGGTGAAGACCGAGTCGCGTTGCACGTCCCACGAGCCGAGGCCGGCGAACTTGAGAAGGAAGGTGTAGACCGGGTTATCGCTGTCGGTGGTCTGGCGGGTGGTGACCCGGACGGCCGAGCGCGAACCGCTCTGCGGCGCGAAGGTGCGGTTCTCTTCATCCCAGACACCGAAGACGACGTCAGCTCCGTCGAGCACCTCGCCGAAGCGGGATTCGGGCATGTTCATCGCCGCGACGTCGAGCGCCTTGAGACGCGACGTGTCCTCGTCCTCGGAGTCGCGGGTATAGAGCGCGGCATGGGCCGCCGCGTCGGCGGTGACCTGAAGATGCGTGCGGTGCTGGATCAGGTTCATCACGTCGATCGAAAGTCCGCCGACCGTCAGGACCATGGTCAGCATGAACAGGCTGAAGATCGTCGTCGCGCCGCTTTCGTCGCTGGCGAAGTTACGGGGTGTCTGGGGCTGGCTTTTCATGCTCAGTTCTCCGCGATGTGCTCGGCGCTGACGCCGACATTGAAATCGAAGGCGACGCCGAGGATGCCCAGGACGTCCAGTTCCCGGGCGGGCATCACGACGGCGGTGACGATGATGCCCTGGTCCACGGTCGTGGCGACCTGGACGCTCGGGCTGATCGGCTGGATCCGGTCGAGGATGTAGGTCTCGGTCTCGTCGGTCGTGGTCAGCCGGCCGATGGCGAAACCCCGGTTGGCGTCCTGGATGATGCGCAGGGCCTGGGTCCGGTTCGAGAAGATCATCGTCGCATCGACGATCATGCAAAGGACCGCCATGAAGATCGGAAGCCAGAGCACGAATTCGATGGTGGCGGCGCCGGTCTCGTCCGACATGAAGGACATGACGCGCCGGGTGCCTGTCGGCCCTTCCTTGCAAAAACACGGTACTGGCATCTCAACCTCTCGAGTGCCCCCGCAACAACCTTAATGCACGATGCATGAACGAGCATTTAATCTGGTGTTCATCTTCCCGAAAGCGAACCGACACACTCGCGCCTCAGTTGCGGTGAAATGGGGCAAAAAGTGCAATATCCACTGCCAAATTAGTGGCGATTATATGCAGATCGTGTGAGGGGCAGAATCGGACCACGACTCACCCTTAAGGCGAGTCGCTCGGCTATCGTTCCGGGTCGCGAAACTATCCCTCGGGGATGACCTTCATTGGCCCGACACCGATGCCGCGATGACCGTTCGCGGGAGTCTGCTCCGCGGTCAGCCGCAGCTCGATCACCGACGGTCCGTCCTCGCGCAGCGGCAGGGTCGCCTCGTAGCGTGCGCGCCAGCCCCAGAGGCTCGGCCGCAGGCGCCGAGGCATTGCGGTAACCTCGGCACCGTTCGCCACGATCGTCAACGGACCAATGGCCGACTTCCTGCGGTGAACCACGCTCATCGAAAGGCGTGCCGATCCGCATCCCCTGACCGGCAGCAGCAGGCGCGGACGCGGGTTCTGCTTGGTCCAGCGAATGCCGAGCACCGGATTTTCGCGCCAGTCGAACGCCGAGGGCTCCCGCTGGTGCCGGACAGTCACCGGTCCGCCGAGCTCGAGCGTAGGCCGCCGGTTCAGGCCCTTGCGCGCGGCGTTGCGCCTCGCAAGCTCGCCGGGGGCGTAGCGTTCGAAATCGCGCGACCCGGCCGTCATGAACGTTCCGCGCCGGCGGGCATCGTCAAGGATCGCCTCGACCCGCGTGGCGTGGCCCGGTGCATGCATCGCCGCGAGCATCTCTTCCTGCTCGTCCGAGCGCTGCTCGACATAGCTCAGGTAGCGGTGACCCGCCGCGAACTTGTGGACCGTCACCACGCCGGTCGAGCCGAAGACGAGACCGGCCCTCGCCGCCCGGATCAGGAAATCCTCGTCGACCGGCGCACGGATATCGAACGGCATCCGCCAGGAGCCGATCCGGTCGCAGACGGATTTTCGGTGCGCGATCGAGCTTGGCGGGAAGAAATGGTCCATTTCCGCGCCGCTGCCGTCTTCGAAGATGCCGTGGACCGGGCAGCCCTCGATGCCGTTCGGCAGATGAAAGATCGTTCCCGACACGGCGAAATCGACCGGCCGGTCGCCTTCGAACAGGGCCACCAACCGCTCCAGATGCGACGGATCCCAGATGTCGTCGTGACCGAGATAGGCGATGTAGCGGCCCGCGGCCGCGGCGATACCGGCATTGTTCGGGCCGCTCTGGCTTTCGCAGCGCTGGGCGAGGTTGAGCCAGCGCACCCTCGGGTCGTCAACGGTTCCGACGACCTCCTCGGTCTCGTCCGTGCAGCAGTCCCCGACGACGAGAAGCTCCCAGTCGCCGAAGTTCTGCCCCAGGACCGACCGGATCGAGGGAAGGATGTGTGCGCCGCGCCCGAAAGTGGCCATGACGACCGAGACGAGGGGCGCGCCGGGCGCCTGCGGATCACTCATTCGAAGCGGTAGGGTATGCCGGGGTGATCGACCGGCAGGCGCGACTTGTCGGGCCGGGCAGGATCGTAGGCGCGGGTCGGCATGTTGACGAAATAGGCCGGCGTGTCGGTCGGGTTCTGTACGCCATGGACCACGAACGGCGGAATGGTCAGCAGGATCTTGTTTGCCTCGCCCGCGTCGATGACGTTCAGCACCTTGTAGGTCGGGCTCTCGGGCCGCAGGTCGTAGAGCACGATGCGAAGATGGCCATTGGTATAGGCCAGCCTGTCGTTCTGCCGCTTGTGATAGACCCAGGCGCGCACCGAGCGCGGCGCCGTCTCGACCAGGTAGACATGGGGCGTTTGCAGATCGGGCCCGTGACGGTCCGACATCAGGACGGTGAGCTGGCCGCGCCCGTCCGGATTGGCGGACAGGCGGTTCATCACCACGCCATCGATCTGGTTCTCGATCCGGACCTCGGCGAACTCGTCGATGGCCGGTTCCCAGGGCTTGTCGTCAATGAAGTCATTCAAGGCAGTCATCTAAAATCTCTCTGTCACAGATGGGTGCATTCGCCGGCGAATGCCGCCCCAAGCACCAACGTGCCTCCCCGGTCGGACACTGTCCGCTGCCGGCCGGGGTTTCAAGTCGGGATGGGCCGCGCGACTAGAGACCTTTCGCCCGGTAGCTCTGCGCTACCCGGTCGATGGCGACGAGGTAGGCCGCGACGCGCAGGTCGGTGACGTCCTGGCGGGTGTGCCAGATCTCGCGCATCGACTGGTAGGCGGTGCGCATCGTGTCGTCGAGGCCCGAGCGGACGAGCTCGAGCTCGCCCGCGCCGCGGAGATAGCGGTCCTTGAACCCGGGCGAGAGGGTCCAGCCGAGGCCCTTGTCGGCCGAGAGGCGCTCCAACTCGTCGATCAGAAGCTGGTGACGCGATTCCTCCTGCCGCCGCTGCATGCGGCCGAAGCGGATGTGGCTCAGGTTCTTCACCCACTCGAAGTAGCTGACGGTCACGCCCCCGGCATTGGCGTACATGTCGGGGATGATCACGGTGCCCTTGTTACGAAGTGTCTCGTCGGCGCCCGCGGTGATCGGACCGTTCGCGGCCTCGATGACCAGCGGCGCCTTGATCCGCTCGGCGTTGCCGAGGTTGATGACGCCTTCCATCGCGGCCGGGATGAGGATGTCGCATTCGGCCTCAAGCAGGCTCGCCGCCTCCGGCACGAAGGTGCCGGCCGGACAGCCGGTGATGCCGCCATTGGCGCGCATCCACTGGTGGACCTCCTCGATGTTAAGGCCCTTTTCGTTCCACAGGCCCCCGTCCCGCTCGGCGATGCCGACGATCAGGGCGCCGTCTTCCTCGGACAGGAACTTGGCGGCATGGAAGCCGACGTTGCCGAGGCCCTGGACGACGACCTTCTTGCCCTCGAGGCTTCCGGTCTGGCCGGCGCGCGTCATGTCCTCGGGGTGGCGGAAGAACTCGCGCAGGGCGTACTGCACGCCGCGACCCGTCGCCTCGACCCGGCCGGCAATGCCGCCGGCGTTCAGCGGCTTGCCGGTCACGCAGGCGCGCGCGTTGATGTCGGTGGTGTTCATCCGGGCGTACTGGTCGACGATCCAGGCCATCTCGCGCTCGCCGGTGCCCATGTCGGGCGCCGGCACGTTCTGCGAGGGATTGATCAGGTCGCGCTTGATCAGCTCGTAGGCGAAGCGGCGGGTGATCAGTTCCATCTCGTGCGCGTCCCATTCGCGCGGGTCGATGCACAGGCCGCCCTTCGAGCCGCCATAGGGCACTTCGACCAGCGCGCATTTGTAGGTCATCAGCGCCGCCAGCGCCTCGACCTCGTCCTGGTTCACGCTCATCGCGTAGCGGATGCCGCCCTTCACAGGCTCCATGTGCTCGGAATGGACCGAGCGGTAGCCGGTGAAGGTGTGGATGGCGCCGCGCAGCCGCACGCCGAAACGGACAGTGTATGTCGAGTTGCAGACGCGGATCTTCTCCTCGAGGCCCGGCGACAGGTCCATCAGCTTGACCGCCCGGTTGAACATGAGGTCGACGGACTGACGAAAGCTCGGCTCGTTCGGCTGCTGTGCCATGGTTCCTCCCTGGACGCGCGGCATTCCGGTCTGCTCGCGGCAGGCTAACTCTAGCGCCGGTTGGGAAACAAGTTGCGGCGTCCGGCGAGAATCGATTCGGTGCGACGCTGGGTCACAGGGGCCGGAATGGCGGTTTTCTGCCGGTGGGCGTTCGGAAACAATCCCAGCGGAATCAGCGGAATCCCATCAAAATCATGTGCTATCAACGGATTCGCTGGATTTTCCGCCGCATTTTCGCCATAAGGGTACAGTCTTGGTTATCGATCGCGCCAGGGCCGCGTCCTGTTCGGAGGGCCGGTCCACCAGCTGCCCAAGGGGGGTACAGACATGCGCCTTGGAAATATTTTCGGATTCCGCCGCCTGAGCAAACGAATCGATGAGTTCCGCCGCGACGAAAGCGGCGTGATGATCGTGTTCACCCTGTATCTCCTGATCGGGATGCTCATCATCACTGGCCTCTCGATCGACCTCGCGCGGGTCGAGTTCGTCAGGACCAAGCTGCAGAACACCCTCGACAGGGCGATCCTCGCGGCCTCGGACCTCGATTCGGCCAACACCACGGACGCCGAAGTGAAGGCGGTCGTGCTCGACTACTTCGCCAAGTCCGGGCTCGGCTCCTACATCAACGAGGACGACATCACGATCGGCGGCGACGGCCTTGGCTCGCGCAGCGTGTCGGCCACCGCCTCGGCGCAGGTCCCGTCGTGGTTCCTTCGTTTCGTCGGCATCGACAGCATGCTCGCCCCGGCAAGCGGCGCCGCCGAGGAATCGGTGTCGAACATCGAGGTCATCCTGGTGCTCGACGTCTCGGGCTCCATGTACAAGAACTATGGGCGCAACCCCACGCTCTCCTATCGTCTCGATAACCTGAAGGCCTCGGCGACCAACTTCGTCAACACGGTGCTGACGTCGACCAACTCGTCGGGCAAGATCACCGTCGGCATCGTCATGTACAATGGCCAGGTCCAGGTGCATCCGAGCCTACTCGCGCAGTACAATCTCAGCCCGCAAGCGAACAGCCGTTGCGTCAAGTTCTCGGACAGCGACTTCAACAGCACCGCGATCACACCGGGTTCAAATCTGACCAGCTACAACCTCTTCGACGAGTGGACCGGCCAGAACGACGTTCCCCGGGATGCGCCTGCGGCCGTACCGTTCTGCAGCGACAAGCCTGGGCAGCGCATGGTTCTTCCGAGCAACAGTCCCTCGACGCTGATTGCGGCGATCGGCACGGCGCCCACCAGCACGAGCACCGGTCCTTACGACCAGGGCACAGGCATGATGGGCCAGGGCTACACGTCGATTGACACGGGCGTGAAGTGGGGTGCCGCGCTGCTCGACCCGTCGCTGCGTACCTTCTACAACTCGTTCCTTCCGACGGAAGCCCGCGGCCGTCCGTTCGACTGGGATCAGGACGCCACGATGAAGTACCTCATCGTGATGTCTGATGGTGAGAATACCAGCCAGTATGACCTGAAGAGCAACTATCAGGGCCAAGCGTCCGGCATCTGGGTCGATAGCCAGGGTCGTGTCTCGGTCTATTACGATCGCGGCGAGAACAACAGCAGCAGCAACCCGGGCGACCGGTACTACCGGATTGGTCTTCCGCCGTCTTCCGGCGACATGAACTACAACTCAAATAACTGGAACAGCAGCGCCTACCCCGACTCGATCCGACTGACCTGGCGGCAGGTGTTCGAGCGCTACTCGATCCGCTGGGTGGCGTACAACCTGCTGGCCATGCCGCGCTCTTACGGCAGCGGCAGGACGCGAAACAGCCTCGACAGCACCTTCCGCAACGAGATCTACGGGCAGACCCAGTCGTCCAGCAACATGGACGACCGGCTGAGCGACATCTGCACGAGGGTGAAGACGAGGGGCGACGACCATATGCTGCTCTTCACGATCGCCTTCTCTGCGCCGGATGCGGGCAAGCGGGCACTGGAGGACTGCGCGACGAACTCTACGGGCGACTTGACCAACCCCAGCCCGTACTTCTTCGACGCGGCCAACTCCGATGCGCTTGATCAGGCGTTCGGCAACATTGCACGCCGGATCACGGAGCTGAGGCTCACCCAATGACCGGTCTGTCAGTACCAGCGAAGCGGCGGTGGATCCGCCGCTTCGTCAGCGGCGAAGCTGGCGTCGTCACGGTCGAATTCATCCTGTGGTTCCCGGTCTTCTTCTTCCTCTTCCTGTCCAGCGTCGAGGCTGGCTTCATCACCGCCAAGGCAGTGATGCTGGAACGCGGACTCGACATGGCCATCCGCGACGTCCGGCTGGGCATCGGCGCGATGACGCACGAAGCCATCAAGAACAAAGTCTGCGACAACGCGATCATCCTTCCGGACTGCCGCAACACGATCCGGCTCGAGCTGAAGCCGGTGAGCACGTCGAGCTGGACGCCGCTGACCGGCTCGAACCTCTGCGTTGATCGGGCCGCGCCGATCGATCCGGCCGTTGACCCGACCGGATATGATGTCGGCATCGGCAACCAGTTGATGCTTGTCCGGGCCTGCGCACTCGTTCAGCCGCTCTTTCCGGGTGTCGGATTGGGCCTGCAGCTGCCCAAGGATTCGACCTACGGCGACTTCATCCTGATCGCGACCTCTGCCTTCGTGAACGAGCCCGGGAGATAACAATGACCGATCCGTTCCATTTCCTTTCCCGAGCCCGCCGAAGCGTCGTCCGTTTCGCGCGCGATACCGAAGGCACCGTCACCATCGAAAGCCTGATGGCGCTGCCGATCCTGATGTTCTGGTACATCGCCAGCTTCACCTTCTTCGACGCCTTCCGCGTGATGAACATCAACGACAAGGCCGCCTACACGCTGTCGGACCTGATCTCGCGGACGCGGGCAGACGTGACGCTCAACCAGAGCTACATCAACGGCATGAACACGGTGTTCGACTACCTCGTGAAGTACGAGGGCGACACCTGGATCCGCATCACTTCGGTCGGCTGGGACGATACCAACAGCGAGTATACGCAGCTCTGGTCTGCCTCGACCAAGAGCCAGCCGACGCTGACGAGCGGCGATCTCAACCAGGCGGACGTGATCGCGCGCCTGCCGAACATGAAAGCGGGCGAGACGATCATCCTGGTCGAGACCTCGCTGGTCTACAACCCGCCGTTCAATGTCGGGATTCAGCCGCTTCCCTACACGGCCTTCATCTTCACCGCGCCGCGCTTCGCGCTTAGCGGGATTCGCTATTCGTCCTGACGGATCTGGCGATCTGATTATTACGAGCGGCGCTCCGAGAGGAGCGCCGCAATCGTTTCGGCCATCTGCCGTCCCTCGCGCGAGCCGGTCACGCCTCCGACCCCGAGCCGGCGGCCGAACCGCCACCAGAGGCCCGGCTCCCAAACACGCGCGCCAGCGTCCTTCAGGGACAGGGTGAAGCCCGACGACGGCTTGAATGCGAAGGCGCCGCGCTGGACGCTGACGATGTCGTCTATCCGGGCGAGGAGCCGCCCCTCGCTGTCGCGGAGCGCCTCGCGCGTGAGTTCCAGCCTCACCCGAGTCGCCCGCCGCATCCGCTCGGCCAGGACCAGCGCGGTAATGCCAATGACAAGGAGGAACACCAGCCAGCCCGCATGCGCCGGCGGCCGCGCCAAGGCGACGAAGACCAGGATCCCGCCGAAGAGCGTCAGCGAGAGAATGCCGAGGACCCGGCGGGCGGGCGACGGATGCAGCGTTGCAAGAAGCACGGGAACGGGCGTCTCCATCCCCCTCCCCTACAGGCAGTCCGGGCGTCCGTCGAGCCTCAGCCCCGACGGACGACGACTTCGGCGCCCCGTCCCTCCGGCTCGTCGTCGACGAGGTCATCCGGAAAGCCCGGCGCCCGGACGCTCAGGCCCGCCGCCTCTTCCAGCCGCTCGACGATCCGGTCCGACTGTGCCCGCGCGCCATAGCGGCGCTGGCCGTCGGTGAAGATCTCGATCAGGAGCGGCGAGAGCTCCAGGGGCACGCCATGCGCCTCGGCGATCTTCTGGAAGAGGCCGATATCCTTCTGGACGAGGTCCATGGTGAAATGGACGTCACGCGATCCGGAGAGGATCAGCTGGCTTTCGGTCTCGTGGGTGAACGAGTTGCCCGACGAGATGCGAATCGCCTCGTAGGTCGTGGCGAGGTCCATCCCGGCCGCAGCCATCGTGGCGAGCGCCTCGGTCAGCGAGACGAGGTTCGCGGTGGCGAGGTAGTTGGTCATGACCTTCAGCGTCGAGGCGCTGCCCAGCGGACCGGTGTGGAGGACCGCCCGGCCCATGATGGTCAGAAGCGGCAGAAGGTGTTCGAACGTCGAGCGCTCGCATCCCGCGAAGATCGAAATGTTGCCGGTCGCCGCCCGGTGAACCCCGCCCGAAACCGGCACGTCGGCGACCATGCCGCCCCCGGCCAGCACCTTCTCGCCCAGCCGCGTCACCTCGGCCGCGTCGGTTGTCGACATCTCGGCCCAGCATTTGCCCGGGCCGATGGTCTCGAGGAGACCGCCCGGCCCCTCGACCACCGCCGCCGAGGCAGCTGGCGACGGCAGACAGGTGATGACCACGTCGCATTCCGTCATCATCGCCGCAGGCGTGGTGCCCGCCTTGGCGCCACCTTCGGCGAAACGCGCCACCGCCGCCGGATCGAGGTCGAGCACCGTCAGATCAACGCCGTTCCTGAGCAGTGTCCCGGCCAGATTGCCGCCCGCCGCACCCAGACCAATGAACCCCGTCTTCATGTATCGCCTCCCGTTTTGGCGACCCTCGCCCCGGCGCCCTGCCCTGTCGCATCCGGAAACGACATGTGAAATCCGAGAGGGACCCTGTGCACGGGCTGCCCGTTGCCGCAGACGCGGCTGGCCCCTATTTCTGGACCCAAGCGAAAGGAGACACTCATGTCGATCCGTCCCGTCGTCTCGAAAAACACGGCCCAGCCCACGATGGAGGGCGCCGGCGTTCACCTGCACCGAGCGTTCGGTTTCCACGATCCCGAGCGCATGGACCCGTTCCTGCTGTTCGACGACTTCCGCAATGACCGTCCGGAAGACTTCCTGCGCGGGTTCCCGTGGCACCCTCACCGGGGGATCGAGACGATCACCTACGTGCTGAACGGCACGGTCGAGCATGGCGACTCGCTTGGCAACGAGGGGACGCTGGGTGCGGGCGACGTCCAGTGGATGACCGCCGGCTCGGGCATCCTCCACCAGGAAATGCCCAAGGGGAACATCGCCGGGCAGATGCACGGCTTCCAGCTTTGGGCCAACCTGCCGGGCAGCCTGAAGATGACCGCGCCGCGCTACCAAGACGTCAAGGGCAAGGATATTCCCGAGATCATCGATGACGACGGCACGAAGGTGAAGGTCATCATCGGCGAATTCTGGGGCAAGCGCGGGCCGGTCGACGGCATCGCGGCCGATCCCTTGTACCTCGACGTGACGGTTCCGGCCGGCGTGAAAAAGGTCTTCAAGATCGACACGTACCGCCGCGCGTTCGCCTATGTCTTCAAGGGCGCCGCCAAGTTCGCGGACGCCTCTGCGCCGCAGGGTGTGCTTCTGGAGAAGGAAGTGATGGGCGAGGAGGTGAACATCCGCGACCTTTCGGGCAACCGGACCCTGATCCAGTTCGGCACCGGCGACGAGGTCGTCGTGACGGCAGGGCCGGAGGGCGTGCGGTTCCTCCTTGTCGCCGGCGCACCGATCGAGGAGCCGATCGCCTGGCACGGGCCGATCGTGATGAACACGCAGGAGGAACTGCGTCAGGCGATGACCGAGCTTCGGAACGGCACCTTCATCCGCCCGGCGCACTGACCTCGATCGGGATCATCGTACCCTGAAGGGCGGCCACCTGCTTGCGGCCGCCCTTTTCATCCTCGGCCCAGACGTCTGCGGCGACGACGATCAGCCGACGGCCGGGCCTGATCACCCGTCCTTCGGCGACAAGCCGGCCGATGCCCGGCGCGAGGAGGTTGATCTTCATCTCAACGGTCAGGACATCGACGCCCGGTTGCATCACCGTCAGAGCCGCGTAGCCGGCCGCCGTGTCGCCCAGCGCGAAGGTCAGCGCGGCATGGCCGAAGCCCTGCTGCTGTCGGAACCCCTCGCCCACCGGAGCCGCGATGACCACGCGCCCCGGGGCGACCGTGACGAGATCGGCGCCGATGGTCGCCATCATCGACTGGCGCGCGAAGTTCTCGCGGACCCTCGCCTCGTGATCCGTCATGCCGCGACCGCCCGGCGCACCATGTCCCAGTAGGCATCCTCGACACCGGCCCGGCTGAGCCGCCCGCCCTCGCGGTACCAGGTGTTGACCCCGGTCAGCATGGCGATCAGCGCCATCGTCGTCAGCCTGAGGTCGGCAACGCGGAAACTACCATCCGCCTGCCCGGCAGCGAGAATGCGCTCCAACTCGCCCTCGTAGCGCCGGCGAAGAGCCTCGATCGCGGCGAAATTCTCAGGCGCGAGGTTCCGCAGTTCCATGTAGGAGAGGAACACCGCATCCGGCCGGTCGAGGTGGAAGCGGATGTGAAAGCGCGTGAAAGCCTCCAGCCGCTTGGCCGGAGTACCGTCCGGCAGCGCCTCCCAAGCGGCCAGAAGCTCGTCCATGTGGCCCTTCAGGAGATCGAAGAGCAGCGTCTGCTTGTCGGGCGTGTAAAGATAGAGCGCCCCGGCCTGCACGCCGACCTCGCCCGCAATCTGCCGCATCGAGACGGCCGCGTAGCCCTGTCGCGCAAACAGCTTCAGCGCCGCCGCGCGGACCTTCGGGCCGGTGATGTCGGAATGCGATCCCTGCTTTCGCGCCATGCCGCAAAGGTAACTGAACGCACGTTCAGTTCAAGCGCGGCTTTACGGACGCCCGCGGCGCCGGTAGGAAGGTCCCAGACCGGAGAAACGGATGCGTCCACACCTGATCGCCCTCGTCCTGATCGCGGCCTGCACGCAGTTTCCCGATCTCGACAGCCGCACCACGCGGGCCGCCGCGGATGCGCCCTATCCCGATCTCGTGCCAATCGACGCGCTTCTTTCGGGCCTTCCGCCGCCCGAGCGCGGCGAGCGGATCGCCCGCGGTCTTGCCGGCCGGGCCGCCGCCCTGCGCGCCCGCGCCGCCGTCTTGCGCGGCCGTCCGGTGATCGACGCCCGCACCCGACAGCGGCTTCAGGCCGCCATCGCACGGCACACACGCTGAGGCGCGTTGCGGCCCCGCGCGTTAGCCTGTAACTCTCTGGCCCGAAAGTTCTGAATCCGGAGCCTGCCCATGACCGCCCCCCTACGCCTCGGCATCGCCGGTCTCGGCACGGTGGGCGCGGGCGTCCTCAAGATCGTCGCGCGGCACCACAACGACCTGTCGCATCGCGCCGGCCGACCGATCGCCGTCACCGCCGTCTCGGCGCGCTCGAAGGGCAAGGACCGGGGCGTCGACCTTTCGGGTTTCGCCTGGGAGGACGACCCGGTGGCGCTGGCCCGCCGCGACGATATCGACGTGTTCGTCGAGCTGATGGGCGGCGACGCCGGCCCGGCGCTGGCCGCGACCGAGGCGGCGCTGGCCGCGGGCAAGGACGTGGTGACCGCAAACAAGGCGATGCTGGCTCATCACGGCCAGCGCCTCGCCATCTCGGCCGAGGCGGCCGGACGGGTGATCCGCTTCGAGGCCGCCGTTGCGGGGGGTATCCCGGTCGTCAAGGCACTGACCGAGGGGCTGGCCGCCAACCAGATCACCCGCGTCATGGGCGTGATGAACGGCACCTGCAACTACATCCTGACCCGGATGGAGGAAGCCGGCCTTCCCTATGAAGAGGTCTTCGCCGAAGCCGACGCGCTGGGCTATCTCGAGGCCGATCCGAACCTCGATGTCGGCGGCATCGACGCCGGGCACAAGCTCTCGCTGCTATCCTCCATCGCCTTCGGTACCGCGGTCGCCTTCGACAAGGTGACGCTGGAGGGGATAGGCCGGATCGGGATCGAGGATATCCGCCAGGCCGCCGACATGGGTTACCGGATCAAGCTTCTGGGCGTCGCCCAGATGACCGGCCGGGGGCTGGAACAGCGGATGACGCCCTGCCTCGTCCCGGCCGACAGCCCGCTCGGGCAGCTCCAGGGCGGCACCAACATGGTGGTGATCGAGGGCGACTCGGTCGGCCAGATCGTGCTGCGCGGCCCCGGCGCCGGCCAGGGCCCGACGGCAAGCGCGGTGATGGCCGACGTCATCGACCTTGCGCGTGGCTTCCGGGTCTCGACCTTCGGGCGGCCGGCAAGCTCGCTTGCTACGGCCGAGGCGGCGAGTTCGGCGACGCCGGCGCCCTACTATCTGCGCATGACCTTGCAGGACAAGCCCGGCGCGCTGGCCAAGGTCGCCACCGTCCTGGGCGAGGCCGGCGTCTCGATCGACCGGATGCGCCAGTACGGCCATGCGGACATGACCGCGCCGGTGCTGATCGTCACCCACAAGACGGCGCCGGACGCACTGGCCCACGCCATCGCGGGCTTCGGCAGAACCGGCGTGGTGGTGGGCGAGCCGGTCGCGATCCGGATCGAGGCGATCTGATGTTCAGCCACGTCACGGTCGGGATTTCGGATTTCGACCGGGCGCTGGCCTTCTACGGACCGGTGATGGAGGCGCTGGGCCTGCGCCATCGCTTCAGCGAGCCCGAGGTGCCGTGGGCGTGCTGGCAGCCGGCCGAGGGCGGACGGCCGCTCTTCCTGATCACCGCCCCCGAGAACGGGGCCCCGATGACCCCGGGCAATGGCACAATGGCGGCCTTCCTGGCGTCCGATCGCGAGACCGTGCGCCGCGTCCATGCGCTGGCGCTCGCCCTGGGCGGCTCGGACGAAGGCGCACCGGGCCTCAGGCCGCAGTATCACGCGAACTATTACGGCGCCTATTTCCGCGACCCCGATGGCAACAAGCTTGCCGTCGCCTGCCACACGCCCGAAGCCACCATCCTCGGCGCCGGCCGCACCTCAGCACCCAAGCCGCGCGTCCAGGCGGCCAAGAAGCGCGCGCGGGGCTGATAGCGCCACCAGCCTTTCGCCTGTCACTTCTGCGGGTTAGAGGGGTCGCCAGACAAGGAGACACCGAATGACCAAGGCTTCCGTTTTCCATGACCGCATGCTGTCCTTGGGCCTTGCCCGCGTCTCCGAGGCCGCAGCGCTCGCCTCGGCCAAACTGATCGGGCGCGGTGACGAGAAGGCCGCCGACCAGGCCGCCGTGAACGCTATGCGTGACCAGCTCAACCTTCTCGACATCAAGGGCGTCGTCGTCATCGGC
>JBNLCA010000608.1:0-2324 GCA_050303575.1 Paracoccaceae bacterium | reverse complement strand
CGGGGATGTCGATGAGGGAAAGATAGCTCACGACAAGGTCGAACCCCGCCTCGGGATCCTCCATCGTTTCGGCCGTCGCCAGCCGGTAGTCGCCCTCGGGGTCGAGCGCGCGCGCCCGATCGAGCAGCCTTTCGGTCGGATCAATGCCGACCGTTGCGATGCCCATGTCTCGCATGACCCGGCAGAACCGCCCCTCGCCGCAGCCGACGTCCAGCGCGGTCTTCGCGCCAGAGGCCCGCACACGTTCGATCATCGGCCGGTCGAGCACGAAGACGCGGCCGAAGTCCCCGGCCTCGCCCTGCGCGGCGATCCAGGCGCCGGCGGAGCGGCTCCAGCCGCCGTCGGTTTCGTCCGCATCCATCACTGGCGCGACCGGACCCGCGCGCGCCAGAGCGTGAAGAGCCCCGCCGCGACGACGAGGCCGGCACCGGCGGCGACGTTCCAGCGCAGGGCCTCGTGGAAGAGGGTGATGCCGATGATCGAGGCGAAGACCAGTTGCAGGTAGGCGAAGGGCTGGATCGCCAAGGCCTCGGCGACGTCGTAGGCGCGGATCAGAAGCCAGTGGCCCAGCGCGGCGGTGCAGCACAGGATCGCCATCCAGACCCAGTCAGGCGCCGTCATCGGTTCCCAGAACCAGACGCCGATCAGGGTCATCGTCACGGCGCCGACCGTGCCGGTCCAGAAGAAGGACGTCGTCGGGCCATCGGCACGAGCCACGTAGCGGGTCAGAAGCCCGTACATGGCGAACATCAGCGAGGCGAGGAGCGGCACCAGCGCGGCGGGCGCGAAGACCGTGACGCCCGGTTCGAGGATCACCAGGACCCCGACGAAACCGATGCCGATCGCCGCCCAGCGCCGCCAGCCGACCTTCTCGCCCAGGACCGGGCCGGAGAGTGCGGCGATGAGAAGCGGGTACGAGGCGAAGACCGCGTGGCTTTCGACAAGCCCCAGCATGACGAAGCCGGTGACCATGACACAGACCTCGAGCGCGAGGAGAAGGCCTCGGGCTAGCTGCACCCACGGCATGCGCGAGGTGGCGGCGGCGCGCAGCCCGCCCGGCTTGCGGGCGGCGAGCGCAAGGACGAAGGCGGCAAAGAACCAGTATCGGATCATCACCACCATCCAGACATTGTACTCGCCCGCGAGGTGGCGAGAGATGCCATCCTGTGCGGCAAAGACAATGGTGGTGGCGACCATCAGAAGGATGCCGAGGCGGGTGTTCTGTTCGGTCATGCTCTCAGTCTTCCCGCGCTCATGTGGCGCTTGCGGCCATAGCCCGGAAGGCGGACGACTTCAAACCCCGCCGCGTCGAGCGCACGCCGGACATGACCGGCGGCGGTGTAGGTTGCGAATGTGCCGCCCGGCGCGGTGTGCCGCGCGACCTCCTCCATCAGGGCAGCGTCCCAGAGTTCGGGGTTCTTGGCGGGCGAGAAGCCGTCGAGATACCAGGCGTCGGCGCACCCGGACCACGCCGCAAGCGTCTCGCGCGCGTCGCCAACGACGATCTCGGCAACAAGGTCGTCTGTTTCGATGCGGGTGCGCCCGGTGGCCAGCGCCTCGATCAGCGGCGCGGCGATGGCGGCGGCCTCCGGAAAGGCGGCGAGCGCGGTTTCGGTCTGCGCGGCGGAAAGCGGGAAAGCCTCGAACGAAGTGAAGCGCAGCCGGCCCGGGGTACCGGCGGCCCGCCAAGCGAGAAGCGTGGTGAGAAGGTTGAGCCCGGTCCCGAAGCCGAGTTCGGCGATGTGAAAGCCGGGGCGGAACCGCTCTGGCAGGCGGTTGCCGGAAAGGAAGACATGGCGCGTCTCGGCCAGCCCGTTCTCCAGCGAGAAGAACGGGTCGTCGAAACGCGCCGAGACGGGCACGCCGTCCTTCCATTCGAGGTGGTGATCGGGGGACATCTGGCTTAGACCTTCCGGCCGGATATGGAGGAGCGGGACCGGCTTGGCAACGGCGGACGTCACGGTGCGCGGCGGCGGCATCTTCGGATTGTCGGTTGCCTGGGCGTGCCTGAAGCGCGGCGCGCGGGTGCGGCTGATCGAGGCCGCCCGGATCGGCGCGGGATCGTCGGGCGGGCTGGTCGGTGCGCTGGCGCCGCACGTGCCCGACCAGTGGAACGCCAAGAAGCAGTTCCAGTTCGAGAGCCTTCTGATGGCGGAAGGCTGGTGGGCCGAGGTGGCAAAGGCGTCGGGGATGGACCCGGGCTATGCCCGTCTCGGCCGGGTGCAGCCTCTCTCTGATCCCGAGGCGGTCGCCCTGGCCCAAACCCGCGCCGAAAGTGCCCGGACGCTCTGGCAGGGAGAGGCCATCTGGGAGGTGACGGGTTC
>JBNLCA010000607.1:0-3532 GCA_050303575.1 Paracoccaceae bacterium | reverse complement strand
GACGCAGGAGCCGGCGCGGATCACCCGGGCGATTGCCATCACCCGCGGTGGCTACCCGGCGCAGATGCTGGATATCGAGGGCGTCACGCTCGACGGCGAAGGCGGCTTCTGGCTGGCGTCGGAGGGCCGCACCGACCGGCTGATCCCGCACGCGCTCTATCACGTGGACGAGGCAGGCGAGATCATCGACCAGGTCGCCCTGCCGCCGGAACTCCTGGCGAGCGAGAGGCGCTTCGGCTTCGAGGGGATCGCAATGGTTGGCGACACGCTCTGGATGGCGGTCCAGCGCGAATGGGCCGACGATCCTGTGGGCGAGGTCAAGCTCGTCGCCTACGACACAGGCACCGGGGAATGGGGTGCGGTGCGCTATCCGCTCGAAGCGCCCACCACCGGCTGGGTCGGGCTTTCCGAGATCACCGTCCACGGTGACTACGCGTACCTGATCGAGCGCGACAACCTCGTCGGCGAGGCGGCTGCGCTGAAGGCGATCACCCGTGTGCCGCTGGCCGAACTCACCGCGGCGCCTCTGGGCGGCGAGCTGCCGCTGGTGACGAAGGAAATCGTCCGCGACCTGATCCCCGACCTCAAGGCGGCGAACGGCTTCGTGCTCGACAAGGTCGAGGGCCTCGCCATCGACGCGTCGGGATCTTTCTTCATCGTCACCGACAATGACGGCGTCGACGATCACTCGGGCGAAACCTACTTCCTGAATCTCGGCGACCTCGAAACCAGCGGCTGAGACCTGCCCAACCAGCGGGTCGCGCTTCCAGGGGCGCGGCCCGTTCTAGTCCGCCGGACCAGGCTCAAGGTTGTACCAGTAGCGCGAGCCCTCGTGCACCTCGCGCAGCCCGGAGCGGATCGCCCGCATTTGGTCGGCTGATGCCGTCCGACCCTCCATCGCGAAATACCAGCGCATCGACATGATGCCACCCGGTTGCGCGAGCGCGGTGAAGTCGTAGTCGAAGACCTCGTTCGAAAGGTGCACGTTGTCCGGCGGCGTGAAGTCGACCGGTGCGTTCCAGATCAGCACCGTATGCGTGTTGCGACGCCCTCGGCCCAAAAGATAGGGCGTCTGCCGGTCGTCTCGCGATGCCAGCCGGGCACCCTCGGCATAATCCTCGGAGCCGAACGGAAAGTCGCCCAGAAGCCCGGTCTCCATCTCGCCCGCTGCCGGCAGCCGGTAGCTTTCCTCCAGCGTGAAGACGTTCCGTTCGCGGTCGTCGCGCGCGACCAGCGGCGCCTGGATTTCCAAACCCGGATAGTAGCTTCGATAATAGGCCATAAGGTCGTCCTCGAGCGCCGCGCGCCCTTCGGTCGCCAGACGGTAACGCCAGGTCTCGGCCGCCGCGCCGCGCATAAACGTCTTCACCGTCAGCGCCGTCTGTGTGCTCTGGAAACTGAAGTACTCGGTCACGTTCGACGTCCAGAGCATTGCCTCGGTCCGTTCGACCTTTTCCATCCTGGCAGGCGCCGCTGGATCGAGCGGCAGGGCAAAGCCCACATCCGGCCCGACATTCTCGTCGAGCCGGCCGCCCTGATGCGTCATCGTCGGATCGAGCCAGTAGGTCTCGCCGTCGATCCGTACCCGAACGATCATGTGGTCGAAGGCCGTCAGCCGCGGCAACTGCCGGCCGAGCATGTAGCCCTCGTCGAGATCGGTCAGCGCGACCACCCCGTCGATGCCCATCGCCTTCAGCATGGTGACCAGAAGGAGCGACTTGTCCTTGCAGTCGCCGAATCCCGAGGCGGCCACCGTTTCGGGCGTGCGCGCCAGGATACCGCCGATGCCGATCGACAGGCTGACATAGCGCACCTCGTCCTGGATCGCTCGCAGGGCAAGCCGCGTCCGCTCCCTGGGATCCGTCGAGGCGGCAGAGATCCTGTCGACCTCGGCCGCCCATGCCGGCGCCAGCGGATAATCCTCGGAATAGTACGGCGCCAGCGCATCGACCACGCCCTGCCAGCTCGAGGTATCGGAATAGTCGACATAGGCGTAGGGCAGGTCCTCGACGGGTGTGTCGGTCTCCTCCCTGGGCGGCAGGAACTCCGACCTTTCCCAGACATGCCGCACAGTCTCGCCGCGCTCCTCGGACCGGTGGCTCACCCGTTCCGGCACGTCCGAGGTGTAGAGCGTCCAGTCCTTCGGCCAGTTCAGCACATGCCGCACCAGGATCGCCGGCTGGGTCAGTTCCAGCCACGCGGACGAGCCGCGCTGGTCGCCGGGGAAGTAGGGCATGGTCCGGTAAAGGACACCGTAATCGACCACGTCGCCGGTTTGCAGACCGGGCACGATGATCACCGCCGTCAGAATGCCGTCCAGGATGCCGACATCGAGCCGCTCCTCGCGGCGGAACGTCTCCCAGGCGACCTCGCCCGCAAGGTCGATCCGCTCGCCGTCGCGCACGATGTCGAGATGGGTCAGCACGACGCTGTCCCGTTCGGGATCGAAGCCGAACTGCAACGTCGCCGCTGGCTCAAGCCCGGCCCGGTCGGTCACCTCCTGCACGATCCGGACATAGCGCTGGCGCTCCTCGCCGACCCAGGCGACCTGGGTATCGTAAAGGTGCTGGAAGATGCCGCCGCGCGCCGCTGCCCTCAGCTGCCGCTCGACCTCCGGCGACAGGACGGGGATCTCGACGATCTCGACCCAGTCGGGCGCTTCGCCGACCGTCGCGGTCTGGGCGAGCGCAAGGCAGGGAGAGAGCCAGCAAAGGACAAGAGCAAGGATCAGGCGCATCGGACAATCGCTTTGACGAGAGTTGGCCCAGCTTGGCCGTCACGGCCGTGAAGGGCAAGTGCCGCGCAATGTGCAACATTCGGGTCGCGGCTTGCCCGCGCAGGGGCAAGGTTTCCGCGCAAAGGAGACCAAGATATGAACATCCGCTTTTCCGCCCTGCCGACCGAGACCGTCCGTACCCTGCGCAACGGCGGCGCCGACGCCTATGGCCAGTTGCCCGAACGCGGCGTCAGCGACGGCGCCGGCAATCCCTGCCGCCACTGTCTCGGCGACGTGCCCGAGGGCGAGGGGATGCTGATCCTTGCCCACCGCCCCTTCCCGGCGCTCCAGCCCTATGCCGAGACCGGACCGATCTTCCTGTGCGCGGGCGACTGCGCGGCGTGGCAAGGCGATGGCCTGCCGCCGATGCTTGGCTCGACGGACTACATCGTGCGCGGCTATTCGGCCGACGACCGCATCGTCTACGGCACCGGACGCGTCGTCCCGACCGCACGGATCAAAGTGGAGGCCGAGACGATTTTCGAAGATCCGACGGTTGCCTACATTCACGTCCGCTCGGCGCGGAACAACTGCTATCAGTGCCGGATCGACCGGGCCTAGAGGCTGTCCTCGACGCGGAGCCCCTCGGGGATCGCATCGCGCCCGTCGAGCACCAGGTCGGCCATCACCTCGCCCACCTTCGGCGCGATGCCGAAGCCGATCTTGAAGCCGCCGTTGGCAATGAAATGGCCGGGCCGCCCCGGCCACGGGCCGAGCATCGGCGCTCGGGTCTTCGCGCGCGGGCGGACCCCGGCC
>JBNLCA010000606.1:0-6762 GCA_050303575.1 Paracoccaceae bacterium | reverse complement strand
CCTCGACCAGCAGGGAATGTTCGGCCACCGAATAGGGCCAGTCGCCCCTTGTCTGCCCGTTCCAGCGGGCCACGAAGGCGAGGCCGTGGGCGATGTCCTCGATCTCGATGTCGACCGGCGTGGGGTCTAAGAGGTCGAGCCTGCGGCCCGAGAGCATCCGTTGCCAGGCGCGAGGCTGTTTGGCCATGTCGGTCTCCGTTTGACGACATGGCTAGGGCGAAGCCCCGCGCCTCGCAACCCCCGGAGCCGCCCCCGACGCCCGTCCTGGTTGACCGGCGGCGCAAGCTCGGCCCAAGCTCGCCCTCGGCCGGCGGGATGCGCGACTTTGGGGACGTATCGAAAGGTAGAAGGCGAACACCGGCGGCCTGAAGTGGCGGCGCAATGGAAGGAAGACATGCTCGTGCAACCGATAAGGCGACTCCTCGCCCGCGCCCTAGTTGCGGTGTCGGTATCTGCGGCCGTTCTTGCCGCGGGCGCGGCGCGGGCCGAGGGGCTTGTCGCCACCTGGACCGCCAGCGCCCAGCCCGTCTGGCACCGGGACGTTCTGATCGGCATGGGGATTCCGACCAGCCTGCGGGACCAGACGGTGCGCCAGGTGGCGCGTGTCTCGGTCGGTGGCAGCGCCGTGGCGATCGAGGTGTCGAACGAATACGGCGCCTTCCCGATCACGCTTGGTGCGGCGCATGTCGCGCTGGCGGGCGAGGGTTCGGCCATCGCCGAGGGTTCGGACCACGCGCTGACCTTCTCGGGCGAAGTGTCGATCACCATTCCGCCGGGCGCGGTCGTCGTCTCCGACCCGGTCGCAATGGAGGTCGCGCCACTCTCCAAGCTCGCGGTCAGTCTCTATTTCCCCGACGTCGCGCCGGCCTCGACCGTGCATTGGGACGGCCACGACACCGCCTATATCGCCGTTGGCGACCAGACCGCGGCCGCCAGCCTGCCTGCCGATGCGGCAAAGATTACCACCCGGCTCTTCCTGACCGAGATCATGGTCGATGCCCCGGACGGCACGACGGCGGTCGTGATGTTCGGCGACTCCATTACCGACGGCGACGGCTCGACCGTGGACGGGTTCGACCGCTGGCCGGATGTGCTGGCCCAGCGCCTGCACGAGGCCGGGATGAATGTCGCCGTGCAGAACCAGGGCATCTCGGGCGTCAAGGTCCTGACCGACCGGGTAGGAGCGAACGCGCTCGCCCGCTTTGACCGCGACGTCCTCAGCGAGAACGAGGTGACGGCCGTTGTCCTGATGATGGGGATCAATGATATCGGCTGGCCCGGCTCAGACGTTGCGCCGCACGATCCGCCGGCCGACCCTGACGCCATCATCGCCGCCTACAAGCAGCTGATCGCGCGGGCGCATGCCAACGGACTGAAGATCTATGGCGCCACGCTTACGCCTTTCGCCGATTCGTTCGCCGGCACCCCGTTGGAGGGCTTTTTCACGCCCGAGAAGGAGGAGATGCGCCTTGCCCTGAATGCCTTCATCCGCTCGGGTGCGTTCGACGGGGTGATCGATTTCGACAAAGTGGTCGAGGATCCGGCCAATCCCGGCCATATCCTGCCGGCCTTCGACAAGGGCGACCATCTCCACCCCAACCCGGCCGGCTACAAGGCGATGGCCGAGAGCATCGACCTCACGCTCTTTCGGTAGCGACCGTCCGCGTTAGCGCAACGCTAAGGTGCGCAGCGTAAGGGGCCTGCGACATTGCCGCTCCCATGCATCGCTGCTATGGGAGCGGCAAGCTCGCATCGAAGGAGACCGCACGTGAACGACTATGTCGTCAAGGACATCAAGCTCGCCGATTTCGGGCGCAAGGAACTGGATATCGCCGAGACGGAAATGCCCGGCCTGATGGCGATCCGCGAGGAGTTCGGATCCGAACAGCCCCTGAAGGGCGCGCGCATTGCCGGATCGCTCCACATGACGATCCAGACCGCGGTGCTGATCGAGACGCTGAAGGCGCTTGGCGCCGATGTGCGCTGGGCCTCGTGCAACATCTTCTCGACGCAGGACCATGCCGCCGCCGCCATCGCCGCGTCGGGCACCCCGGTCTTCGCGGTCAAGGGCGAGACTCTCAAGGAATATTGGGCCTACACGGACAAGATCTTCCAGTTCAAGGAAGGCACCGCCAACATGATCCTCGACGACGGCGGCGACGCGACGCTCTACATCCTGATGGGCGCCCGGGTCGAGGAGGGCGAGACCGCCCTGATCGAGAACCCGTCGAACGAGGAAGAGGAATGCCTCTTCGCGCAGATCAAGGCGCGCATCGCCGAAAGCCCCGGCTGGTTCACCCGCCAGCGCCACGCGATCAAGGGTGTCTCGGAAGAAACCACCACCGGCGTCCATCGGCTCTATCAGATGATGGAGAAGGGCCAGCTGCCGTTCCCGGCGATCAACGTCAACGACAGCGTCACCAAGTCGAAGTTCGACAACAAGTACGGCTGCAAGGAATCGCTGGTCGACGGCATCCGCCGTGCCACCGACACGATGATGGCCGGCAAGGTCGCCGTGGTCTGCGGCTATGGCGATGTCGGCAAGGGCTCGGCCGCCTCGCTGCGCGGCGCTGGCGCCCGGGTGAAGGTGACCGAGATCGATCCGATCTGCGCGCTTCAGGCGGCGATGGACGGCTACGAGGTCGTGACGCTGGAAGACGTGGCCGCCACGGCCGACATCTTCGTCACCACCACCGGCAACAAGGACGTCATCCGCATCGAGCACATGCGCGAGATGAAGGACATGGCGATCGTCGGCAACATCGGCCACTTCGACAACGAGATCCAGGTCGACGCGCTGCGCAATCACAAGTGGACCAACATCAAGGACCAGGTGGACATGATCGAGATGTCCACGGGCAACCGGATCATCCTCCTCAGCCAGGGTCGGCTGCTGAACCTCGGCAACGCGACCGGCCACCCGTCCTTCGTCATGTCGGCGTCGTTCTCGAACCAGGTGCTGGCTCAGATCGAGCTGTTCACCAAGGGCGACGAGTACGAGAACAAGGTCTATGTCCTGCCCAAGCATCTCGACGAGAAGGTGGCGCGGCTGCACCTTGCCAAGGTCGGCGCCAAGCTGACCGAGCTCAAGCCCGAGCAGGCGAACTATATCGGTGTCACCGTGGACGGCCCGTTCAAGCCGGATCACTACCGCTACTAGCGGATGGATGACGAGGGCCGCGCGAAGCTGCGCCGCCGCCTGAAACGGGCGGCGGCCATCGCGACAGTGGTGCTGACGGTCCTCGGCACCGATTTCCTTCTGCGCCATCCGTCCTCGCCGCTGCCGCCCGAGTGGAATCCGCTCGCGCCGCTCAGGATCGACGAGCCGGTTACCTTCGTCACCCGGCTGAAGCTCGGCCATGCCGTGTCCGACCCGCAGCGCTGCCTCGCTGCGCTGGCCGACGCGGGGACCGACGCGGTGGCGCTTCCCGACATCGAGGAGGGACCGGCCTGCGGCATCGTCCACCGGGTGCGGATCAGCCGGCTGGGCGATGTGCAGATGCGCCCCTTCGAGACGCGCTGCGAGGTTGCCCTGCGCCTCGCCTTCTGGGCGCGGCACGGGCTGGAACCCGCGGCACGCGACGCCTTCGGCACCGGTATCGCCCGGATCGAACACCAATCGAGCTATGCCTGCCGCGAGATGCGGACCGGGCACGGGCCGACCGGCAAGATGAGCCTTCATGCGACGGCCGAGGCGCTCGACGTCACCGGCGTCGTCCTGGCGAACGGCCGCCGCGTCAGCCTGAAAGACGGCTGGGACGGCGCGGCGGACGCCCGCCGTTTCCTGCGTGCCGCGCGGAACAGCGCCTGCCGCTGGTTCATCACCGTCCTGGGGCCGGACTACAACGCGCTCCACGCCGACCATTTTCACCTGCAGTCGCGCGGGTGGGGCCTCTGCCGCTGAGTGCCCTTGCGGCCGGCGCGACGTGACCGCAAGCTCGGCCGTTCAGGAGGATCGACATGCGCTTCATCATCTACGGCGTCGGCGCCATCGGCGGAACGGTCGCGGCGGCACTGCACCGGTCCGGCGCCGAGGTCATGGGAATCGCTCGCGGCGCGCAGCTCGAGGCGATCCGTCAGAAGGGCCTGACCCTGCGCACGCCGGACGGCGATTTCACCGTCCCGCTCGCCTGCGTGGCCCATCCGTCCGAGATCGGGTTCCGCCCGGACGATGCCGTCCTCCTTGCGATGAAATCGCAGCACACGCCCGAAGCGCTCCTCGCCCTGCGGGCGGCCGGCCTCGTGGACCAGCCTGTCTTCTGCCTGCAGAACGGCGTCGCCAACGAACGCGCCGCGCTGCGCTATTTCCCGAACGTCCATGCCGTCACGGTGATGATGCCGGCCACCTTCCTGACGCCGGGCGAGGTGGTGGCGAACGGTTCGCCCCGACACGGTATCTTCGACATCGGCCGCTGGCCTGCGGGCACCGACGCGGACGACACGGCTTTCGCGACCGCGCTCGAGGCCGCCAACATCGCCGCCTTCGTCACGCCGGAGGTCGCCGCAAGCAAGTACGGCAAGCTTCTGATGAACCTCGGCAATATCTGCAATGCCGCGCTGGGATCGAACCCCGATGTCGAGCCTATCGCCGACCGCATGCGCGACGAGGCGAAGGCGGTCCTGGCCGCCGCCGGCATCGCCTGGGCCGATGTCGGCGCAAAGGATCCCCGCCGCGAGACGCTGATGAAGGTCGTGGACGTGCCCGGCGCGCCGCGCGCCGGCGGCTCGACCTTCCAGAGCCTCGTCCGCGGCGCGGACTCGCTCGAGACCGACTATCTCAACGGCGAGATCGCGCTTCTGGGCCGGCTGCACGGCGTCACCGCAACGGCGAACGGTCGCGCCGGACGCGTCGCCGAACGTCTGGTGTCCGAGGGCCGCGGCCCCGGCGCGATGACGCCCGACGCCCTGCGCGCCGCTCTCTTCGGCTGAGAAAGCGGGCAGTTTTTCCTTGCCCCGCGAGACTCAGCCCTTAACCTCCCCGCGTCCCGGGGCTGCGGGACGGAGCCGGACACGCTACCCGGCAAATGGTGGGAGACTGAGATGGGAAAACGTGACGATCTGATCGCCAAGTATGCGGGCGACCTGAAGACCAAGTGCGGCATGACGCCGGACATGGATCTTCTGACCAAGGTGACCATCGCCTGCGGGCCGGCGATCTACGACGCCGATGCCGAGACGGTGGCGGCAAGCCAGGACGGCGAGCTCGAGACGGTGAAGCGGAACTTCCTGATGAAGAAGCTGGGCCTGGCGGACGGGCCTGAGCTGATGGCGGCGATCAACTCGGTCATCGAGACCTACGGCCGCTCCGAACGCAACAAGTACCGCGCCGTGGTCTACTACATGCTGACCAAGCATTTCGGGAAGGAAAAGGTCTTCGCCTGACCGGAACCCGGAGGCCCGGGTCGGCGGCATTTGCCTCAGATTGTCAGGGCTTTCGGTTTGCGTGGAATCGCCCCGCGCCCTAGTGTTCCGGTCCAACGGTCAGGATGGCCGGGACCTTCATAGAACACGTGTGGTGCGCCCTTTGGGGAACACGTGGGGAAGTGGAGGGTCCCGGGGGGTCGGGGCCCTCCACGCATTTTCAGCCCATCGCGCCCAGGATCAGGCCGATCACGGTCGGTCCGATGATCGCATAGCCGCCGTCGATCAGCGTCAGGTTCTTCGGCCGCATCGCGTAGGCGTAGTTCATCGCCACCCACGGCGCGAGGATGAAGAGCCCGACGCCAAATCCGGCCGTCAGCCCGGCGCCCGCCGTCGCGATGCCGGTCATCGCGAAGACATGGCGCAGAAGCCCCGCCATCATCAGCGCCGCGATGAACGACACGACGAACGGCATGGGCGAGCCGTTGCCTTGCGGCTTGCCGCTCTCGTCGGTCGGAATGCCCGCCGCCTCGATCCACGGCTTCGAAAGCGCGATGTACCACGCCGCCCCGGCCGCGAAGCAGCCGGCGGCGGCAAGAATGACCTTAAGGATTTCCATGCGTTGCCCCTCCCTTTGACGGCGAGTATGGCGAAGGCTGGAGCTCCTCGCCAGCGTTTGCGCGGGTCATTTCTTCAGGCAGACTGTCCCGCCGGTCGTTGCGGATGAAGGCGCACCTGCGCATCCGCACCTTTGCCCTTGCACTGAAACAGGTCCGGATGGTCGCTGAAATAGTCGACCCACTTCGCGCGACCGCAATCCTTGCGGACAACCTTGGGCGAGCCCTGCGAGAGCCGCGTGCCCAAGACCTGCACCTTCATCCAGCCAAGTTCATCGCCGTGCTTGGCGAGCACCGCGATAACCGCCTGTTGGACGTGATCCTTGGCCTGCGGCCTCTGCTTCGAGTTCGCTGATGCGGGTTTGGCGGGCATCGATTTGGCAATCTCAGCCTCGGTGCTCTCGGGCTTTGCAACCACGTCATAGACAAGGAACGACTTCTTCAGGCGCGCGGTCGCCTTCTTCTCGACGATCCCGAAGACCGGAAAGCCAAGCTCGGCCAGGTGATGCACCAGGTGCGCGAGGCAAGTGTCGGAGGAGGCGAGGACGAAGGCGTCCGTACGGCCGGTATAGGCGGCCTCCATCGCCTCGATCGTCAGACGGATGTCCGCCGAGTCCTTCTCCTGAAAGGAATGGATCGCCCGGTAGCTGGGCGCGGCTTCCCACGCCTTCATTGCGGGCGAGGTCATGTCGCCGAACACGCATCGCATAACCAGCGTGCCGCGCGAACCGGCCAAGGCGAGAATGCGGCCAGCCAAGGCGGGCGAGATGTTCTCGCCATCGAC
>JBNLCA010000605.1:0-2168 GCA_050303575.1 Paracoccaceae bacterium | reverse complement strand
GAGGTCGGCGGTCAGCTCAATCTCGCCAAGCGGGTGCCGGGCAAAGAAGAGTTCCACGGCCTCGTCACATGGTTCAACCGCATGCTCGCGGCTGACGGAGTCGAGGTCCAACTGCGCACCGAGGCGACGGTGGAGACGCTGGCATGCTATGACGAGATCATCATCGCCACAGGTGTCCGGCCCCGTGATCCCGGCATCCCGGGCGAGGAGGGTGCGCTCAGCTATATCGACGTCCTGAGGGGCGCCGAGGTCGGCAGGACGGTCGCCATCGTGGGGGCCGGAGGGATTGGCTTCGACGTGGCCGAGTACCTGGTCACGGAAGACAGCCCGACCGAGGATCTCAAGGCGTGGCTCGCCGAATGGGGCGTTGGCGATCCGGCGCGCACGCCGGGCGGCCTTGCGCCCGAGGGGCCGCAGCCCGAACCTGCCGCTCGGACTGTCACTCTCCTTCAACGCAAGGCCGAGAAGCTCGGTCGCAGGCTCGGCAAGACGACCGGCTGGATCCACCGCGCGGCGCTTGACATGAAGGGCGTGCGCATGGTCGGCGGGGTGAATTATGAGACGATCGGCCCCGAAGGCCTGACCGTCAGCCACGGCGAGGCCCGCGAAAGGCCCGAACTGATCGCCGCCGAGACGGTCGTCCTGTGCGCCGGCCAGGAGCCGGAACGCGGATTGGCGGATGACCTAACGGCAGCGGGCAAAACTGTCCACATCATCGGTGGCGCTGATGTGGCGGCGGAACTCGATGCGAAAAGGGCGATAGATCAGGGCGCTAGGCTGGCCGCGCGGCTCTGAACTTAGCATTCGTGTTGCCTTTTGGGCGACGATACCAAGTAAATCCTCAGTATTGTCGGGCGCTTTCCGTATTCCTGCCCGAATTGAACGCGACACCCGATGGCATACCTTGCTGCCAAACCGGGGTTTGAGATGGATCGTTTGACCGAGATGGAGGCCTTCGCCACGGTGGTGGACCAGGGTGGCTTCACCGACGCCGCAAAGAAGCTCGGCATCTCGAAGTCCGCTGTCTCCAAGCATGTCTCGGCGCTGGAGGCCCGCCTCGGTGCCCGGCTTCTGAACCGGACGACCCGCCGCGTCAGCCCCACCGAGATCGGCCTCGCCTACTACGACCGTGCCCGCCGTGTCCTGAACGACGCCGGCGAGGCGGATGCGCTCGTCACCTCGATGCAGTCGGCACCCTCGGGCATGCTGCGCATCTCGGTCGCGACCGACTTCGGAGTGAACCTCCTGTCGCCGGTCCTGGGCGAGTTCCTGCAGGAATACCCCGAAATCACCGTCAACATGGTGCTGAACAACCGCTATGTCGAACTGATCTCTGAAGGGTTCGACATGGCCATACGCGTGGGCGACCTGGAAGACAGCTCGCTCCGCGCCCGCAAGCTGACCGAGACCGCCAAGCGACTTATCGCTTCGCCGGGCTATTACCAGCGCTATGGCCGGCCGCAGCGGATCGACGATCTGAACGATCACAAGCTTCTGCATTATGCGAATTCGGCCTCGTCGGCCGTGTGGAAACTGACCGCGCCTTCGGGCGAGAAGCGGCAGATCCGCACTGCCGGCTGGCTCACGGTAAACGACGGACAGTCGCTGCTGAACGCCGCCATCTCCGGCCTCGGCATCGCGTACTTGCCGTCGTTCCTTTACGCCGACGCGCTCAAGACCGGACAGGTCGAGGAGTGCATGACCGACCTGCCGGTCGAGGTCCTGGGCATCTACGCGGTCTACCCTCCGGGCCGGTTCACGCAGCCCAAGGTGCGGGCGTTCATCGATTTCCTGGTGAACCGCTTCGCCGACAAGGGGCCTGATTCCTGGTAAACAGGCGCCTGGCAGGTGTCATTCGGTCGAGGTCATAACGACCTCGACCCGTCGGTTTCTCGCGCGTCCTTCCTCGGTCAGGTTCGAGGCGAGGGGCATGAGATAGCCGACCCCGTCCGCCCCGAGTTGCGACGACGGAATATCGTAATCCGCGACCAGCTTCTCGAGAACCGCACGCGCCCGCGCCCGCGAGAGCGCGATGTTGGCGTCGAGGCTGCCTGAGGCGTCGGTGTGACCGACAAGCGTGACCTTGCGGCCGGGATGCGTGCGCAGGTAGGTCGCGAGCGCGTCGAGCGAGGGAAAATCGCCGCCGGCAAGCCGTGACGAGCCGGTCT
>JBNLCA010000604.1:0-2765 GCA_050303575.1 Paracoccaceae bacterium | reverse complement strand
GACAGCTTCTCGGTCGCGCCGTAGTCCATGCTGATCCAGTCGGGCTTGGCCGCCATCAGCATGTCGCGCACCTTCTTCAGGACCTCGAGGTCCTCGGTGCAGGGCTCGCCGCCGGCGTTGAAGATCGCCAGCGCCATGACGTCGTTCATTTCGGGCACGACGTTGATCTTGCCCTTCAGCTCGTCCGGCACGTTGAGGAAGATGTCCGACGTGTTGATGTCGCCGCCATATACCGAGGTGTTGACCGCCACGCCGGTCGTGCCCCACTGCCACGGCACCGTGTACTTCCGGCCCGGATCCCACGGCACGTCCTTCCATTCGGGCGCGATGTTGCCGTAGTGCGGCAGCTTCGACGTGTCGAGTTCCTGGATCAGGCCCTTCTCGATCCAGATCGGCACGTAGTTCGCCGACGGCACGACAAGGTCGAACCCGGCGCCCCCGGCCTCGACCTTGGCGAGCGCGGTGTCGTTCGAATCGTAGTCGGTGACCGTCACCGAGATGCCGGTCTCGGCGGTGAATTTCTCGAGAAGCTCGGGCGAGGTATAGTTGCCCCAGTTGTAGAGGTTCAGCGTGCCCTCGGCCTGCGCCGCAGCAGCCATCGCGACCAGCGCGACGCTCGTCATCATCAGTCTCATGTCAGTCCTCCTGTTGGAACGCGCGGGGTTCATCCCCGCTTTCGGGTGAGTAGAAAGAAGGCGGTCAGAAGCACCACCGTGACGGCCAGAAGCGCGGTCGAGATCGCGTTCACCTCGGGCGTCACGGCGCGCCTCAGCTGGCCCAGCATGTAGGTCGGCAGCGTCTCCTGTCCCGCGGATTTCACGAACTCGGTGATGATCACGTCGTCCAGCGAGATGACGAAGGCCAGCATCGCCCCGGCGATGATGCCGGGCAGAAGCAGCGGCAGGGTCACCCGCCGGAAGGTCGCCCAGGGCGAGGCGTAAAGGTCCGCCGCCGCGGTCTCGAGCGTCAGGTCCATCCCCTCGAGCCTCGCGCGGATCGGCAGGTAGGCGAACGGGATGCAGAAGGCCGAATGCGCCAGCACAAGGTAGCCCAGACCCTGGTATCCGGTTGCCACCTTGATCGAGGCGAAGAAGATCAGAAGCGCGACGGCCGTCACGATCTCAGGCACCATCAGCGGCTGGTTGATCATCACGTAGATGATCGTCTCGCCCTTGAACCGGCCGCGCCGCGTGGTGCCCAGCGCCGCCATCGTCGCCACAGTGGTCGCGATGAGCGAGGCGCAGACGGCGATCACCACCGAGCGCACCGCAGCCTCCTGCACCGCCGCGTTGCCCCAGGCCTCCTGGTACCAGCGCAGCGAAAACCCGCCCCAGACGGCGATCGAGGCCGCGCCGTTGAAGGAATAGACGACCAGCGTGATGATCGGCAGGTAGAGCATCACGAAGACCATCACGGCGATGGTCGAAAAACCCGGCAGCGCGGCGACGGAGAACGAACGCCTAGCCATGCGGATTCTCCCGCGTCGAGGCGCGCACATAGACCAGAAGCGCCACCATCACGATGACCAGCAGAAGCATCGAGAGCGCCGATCCCAGCGGCCAGTTTCGCCCCTGCCCGAACTGCAACTCGATGAAGTTCCCGATCATCATGTTCTTGCCGCCGCCCAGCACCCGCGGCGTCACGTAGGCGCCCAGCGACGGCACGAAGACCAGAATCGAGCCCGCCACGATGCCGGGCCTGATGATCGGCAGGATCACCTTGCGCAGAACCCGCCAGCGGCTGGCGTAAAGGTCGTAACCCGCCTCGATCAGGCGGAAGTCGAAC
The DNA here is from genome assembly GCA_050303575.1 of Paracoccaceae bacterium. Taxonomy (GTDB): domain Bacteria; phylum Pseudomonadota; class Alphaproteobacteria; order Rhodobacterales; family Rhodobacteraceae; genus JBNLCA01. The sequence continues at coordinate 980 of JBNLCA010000604.1, read as the reverse complement.
CGGTCGATCGCCGCGAAGAGGGGCAGCACCATCAGCGGCAGGTAGACATAGGCCATGCCGATCAGAACGGCGGTGTCGGTGAAGACGATCTGGATCGGCGTCTCGATCACGCCGGCCCAGATCAGCACCGAGTTCAGGATCCCCTCGTTGCGGATCACCTCCATGATCGCGAAGGTCCGGATCAGAAGGTTGGTCCAGAACGGAATGGTGATCAGGAACAGCCACAATGCCCGCTGGTTCGGCGGCCGCGTGGCGATGAACCAGGCCGTCGGCAGCCCTAGGAAGAAGGTGATCCCGGTCGTCAGCAGGGACAGTTTCACGCTCCGCCAGAAGATCGTCAGATGCGCGTCCGCCGCCGAAATGGTCCCGTCGAAGATGTCCTTCTGCAGGAACACCTTGAACCAGCCCTGCAGCGAGAAGTCCCATGTCACGCCGCCGTACTGGCCGGGCGCCAGGAACGAATAGACCGCGACGATCAGAAGCGGCCCGGACGCCGCGACGAGAAGGATCACCAGGGCCGGCGCCGACAGAAGCCATCCGTTCTTGGTGCGCGCGTCCATCAGTCCCCCAGCACCTGAACCGCGCCCTCGGCGAACTTCAGGCCCACCGTCGCGCCCTTCTCAAGGCCCACGTCGCCGGATGGCGGCGACTGGAGCCGCGCCACCACCTGCGTGCCGTCCGCCAGCGCCAGGTGGCAATGCGTATCGGTGCCGAAATAGACCGTCTCGGTCACCGTCGCCGCGATCCCCTCGCCGGGGCCGACAACCCGCACCTGCTCGGGCCGCACCGCCAGCGTGACATCCCCGCTCGCCGAGGGCGCCGCGATCCGGTCGCCCGATGCCAGCGTGACGAGCCCGCCCTCGGCCGTCCCGGTCAGGAAGTTCGTCTCGCCGATGAAGTCGGCGACGAACCGGTTGACCGGCCGGTTGTAGATCTCCCTCGGTCCGCCGACCTGGAGCAGCTTGCCCGCGCTCATCACC
>JBNLCA010000603.1:0-2771 GCA_050303575.1 Paracoccaceae bacterium | reverse complement strand
ATTTGCGACCTAAGCATTTATTCTTACAATGGAAAAAGTATCGTCAGTCCGTCTGGCTCAACGCGCGGGAAAGCCTGTCCCATTCCGCCTCGCTGCCCGGCAGGCCGAGGCGGATCAGGGTTCGAGACCATGGGAAGATACGCGACCAGATCCTTGATCGTGCAAGCTTTTCCTGTGCAGCCGCCGCCTCGCCTGCGTCAAGGAGCCTGAAGAGCGCCGTGCCGCCCGCCGGCCGCCATCCGGCTGCCTCGGCCAGCGCGTCGAGGCGCGGTGCCTCGGTCAGCAGACGGGCGGTTGTGGATGCCTGCCAGTCGGTATCCGCCAGCGCGCGGCACCCGACCTCGATCGCGGCGCCTGAGACCGGCCAGGGCCCGGCGAGGTGGTCGATGGCGGCGACGTCATCTTCGGAGCCAAAGGCAAAGCCGAGGCGCAATCCGGCGAGGCCGAAGAACTTGCCGAACGAGCGCAGGACGATCAGACCGGCAATCTCGGCCTCGGGAAGGACCGAAAGGCCCGGTGTCGGATCGCAAAAGCTTTCGTCGACGATCAGGCGGCCGACGCTGCCGGCCGTGGCCAGAAGATCCTCGGGCCTGTGGGTCCGGCCATCGGGGTTGTTGGGATTGACCACGACACCCGCGTCGGCCCCGGCGAGGTCGGAGAACGCGCCGACCTCCTCGACCCGCCATCCGGCGGCGTGGAAGGCGGCGGCGTGTTCGTTGTAGGTGGGCGCCAGGATGCGGGCCAATCCGGGCGGGCCAAGACGCGGCACAAGCTGGATCGCCGCCTGCGCCCCCGCCAGCGCAACGCCCGGCGCGCCGGTTCGGTAGGCCGCATGTGCCGCCGCGACCAGGGCCGCCTTCTGCGCGGCGGTGGGAAGCATCGTCCAGGCCTCGGAAGGCAGTTCCGGCACCGGATAAGGCACGCGGTTGATCCCGGTCGAAAGGTCGATCCAGTCGCCCGCGCCCCAGCGCGCCTTCGCCGCGTCGATGTTACCGCCGTGGTCCATTTCGCCTCAGATCAGCGCCAGCGCCGCAAGTGCCGCCGCGCAGAGTGCCATCGCGCGCGCATAAAGCTGCAATCCCCGGCCAAGGCAAGCCGGCGTCGGGTCCGGCGCGCCCGCGTTCACCCAGGGCTCGTCGCTCGTGCGCCCGGCATAGCAGCGAGGGCCTGAGAGGCGCACGCCGAGCGCCCCGGCCATCGCGGCCTCTGGCCAGCCGGCATTGGGCGAGCGGTGATGGCGGGCGTCCCGGCGCACCACCCGCCACACCGGTCCCGATCGGCCCGAGGCCAGCGCGAAGATCAGCGCGGTGAGGCGCGCGGGGATCAGGTTGGCGCCATCGTCGATGCGGGCCGCAGCCCAGCCGAACGCCTCGTGCCGCGGAGTCCGGTGGCCGATCATCGAATCGAGCGTGTTGATCGCCTTGTAGGCATAAAGGCCGGGCAGGCCGAGAAGCGCGCCCCAGAAGAGCGGCGCGACGATGCCGTCCGAGGTGTTCTCGGCAAGGCTTTCCAGCGCGGCACGGGCGACGGCGGGGCTGTCGAGGGCGGATGGATCGCGGCCGACGATCTTGGCCACTTCGGTGCGGGCGGCAGGAAGGTCGCCCGAGGCGAGCGGGCGGCGGACAGCGGCGACGTGGGCGTACATCGAGCGCATGGCGACGAGCGGCCAGGCGAGGAGTGCCCCGAGCGCAAGGCCGGCCCACCCGGCGGGGAGGAGGAGTTGCAGCGCCAGACCGATCCCTGCGGCAAGCGTTATGACCGCAAGGGCGGCGGCCAGGCCGCGCTGGCGGCGGGTGAGCTCGGACCGGGCCTCGCGGTTGAGCCGCGTGTCGAGAAGGTCGATCAGCCGTCCGATCCAGCCGACCGGATGGCCGATGCGGCGGTAGAGCGCGTCCGGCCAGCCGAAGACGAGGTCAAGGGCGACGGCGCCGAGCATGATGGCGGCGAAGCTCACCCTCGGTCTCCGGCGGTGAAGCGGAAGGTCTGACGCAGTCCGGCTCTCTCCATCTGGGCTTCCGCATCCGGCGGGGCGGTGCCGGGCGCGAAGATCAGCCCGCGTGCCGCACCGGAATGCGAGATCTGCCATCCAAGGGCGCCGAGCTGTCGGGCGAGGGCTTCGGTCGGGTCGTCTGCCGGACCGCGCAGGGCCAGCGTCCGGCGGGCGCTTTCGCTGGCGCGGGCGGCAAGGTCGTGAAGGGCCGGGCTCCAACCGTCCAGAAGATCGGCAATGTCGGGATAGCGCCGGTCGGCGGGATCGGTCGGGAGGGCGGGGCCGTAAAACCCGCCGACGATGTCGAAGCGCGGCATCGGCGGCAGCATTCGCACGATCCTTCCCTCGCGCGAGGCCCAGAGAAGGCGGCCGCTTTCCGGCAGCATCAGCGGGTCCGAGGCGCCCTCGGCCTCGACACAGGCGCGGGCGAGCGCCTCGGGCGGGCCAACCCAGCCGAAGAGCCGCGCTGCGGCGACGAGGCGCGCGGTCGAGACGCCGGTGCCGAGGCCCGGCGCGGCGGCCGAAGTCATCACCACACGCCCGCGCGGCCGGAGACCGAGCGCGGCGAGGAACCGTACGACCTGTCCCGGTGGGCCAAGCGTTGCCGCCCGTCCGTGAAGGCTGAACGGATGGCCGGGGGTCAGCCGCGCCCTGACGGCCATCCGGGGACAGGGCAGGGTGACAAGAACGACCGGGCCGTCGGGTCCGAGCCGGCCCTGGAGAAGCTCGCCGAAATGGCCCTCGACCCGGACGGATCCGAGCGTCTGGCGGACGGGAGGGG
>JBNLCA010000602.1:0-3382 GCA_050303575.1 Paracoccaceae bacterium | reverse complement strand
ATCGGCGCGCTCTCCACGCAGACGGATGACCACTTCCTGGTCCACCCGGATTCGGTGACGCGGCCGGACGACCTAGCAGACCTCTTCGCCCGGATAGACGCGATCGTGCGCGACCATCCGGATGCGGGCGACTACCTTGGCGACGTCCGTGCCGCCCAAACCCGGCGCCTGACCGAAGACGAGTTGGCAGGCATGAGCGAGCCCTCCCGCATTGCCGCCGGCTTCGCGGTGCCCGAGCGCTCGGTCGACACGCAGGCCGTCGCCGACCTGGTCGCCCGAGCCCTTTCCGGCGAGCCGCGTGTGGAGCTGCGCCTTTCGACCGGCGTCACCGCTTCGCACGCCATCGACGCGGCGGACGGCGCATGGGAGGTGAGCGACGATCAGGGCGGCACCGAGCGCTTCGACCTTGTCGTCAACGCCCTCTGGAACGGCCGGATGGAGATCGATGCCACCGCCGGCCTGCCGCTGCCCGAGAGTGCCTGGTCGAACCGTTACCGGCTCGCCCTCTTCGTCACCACGAAGCGCGATATCGCAGCCGCCTGCCGCATCGTTACGGTCGGCCCGTTCGGCGACATCAAATGCTATTCGCCGCGCCGGTTCTACCTCTCCTGGTACCCGGTCGGCCTGCGCCTCGACAGCGGCGATGTCGCCCCGCCGGATCCGCGCCCCTTCGCCCCAGACACGGCGGACGAAGTGATCCGCGGCGTGCGCGACAATCTCGGCGCGCTTCTGCCGGACGTGCCGGGCATCCTCGACGCGGCCGAGACGGTCACGTGCGACGGCGGCTTTGTCTTCGCGCAGGGACGCGGCGCGCTCGGCGACCCCGGATCGAGCCTCCACCGCCGCGACCGGTTCGGCATCGCGCGGCTTGGCAACTATCTCTCGGTCGATACCGGAAAATACTCGACGGCCCCCTGGATGGCGCGCCGCCTGGCCGACGAGATAGCGGGCGTGCAATGACCGGCCATCCGAAAATCTCGGCGCTCCTGCCGGCCTATAACGCCGAAGCGTTCCTGCAACGCACGCTCGACAGCCTCGACGCGCAGACCTGGCCCAATCTCGAGATCGTCATCGCCGACGATTGCTCGACCGACCGGACGCCAGAGATCATCGCCGCCTTCGCGAAGGACCGTCCGAACGTGCGCGTCCTTGCGCGCGAGACAAATCTCGGGTGGCTGCGGAACACCAACGACCTGATGGCGCAGGCGACAGGCGAGATGATGTTCTTCGCATTTCATGACGATGTCATCGCGCCCGATTACGTCGAGAAGCTCGCCGGCCGCCTGATCGCCGATCCGAAGGCGATCCTCGCCTACAGCTGGACGGAGCAGCGGCATCCGGACGGACGGCTCAAGGTGATGCGCTACCGCGCCATGCACAATGTCCGCCACTCGCGCCTCCTCAGGGTCTGGCTTATGGCGCAGTTCCGATCTCAGTGGTACTTGCCCAATCGCGGTCTTTTCCGCAGCGAGGCGTTCCGCCGGATCGGCGGCATCAGGCCCAACGACGCGGGCGAGTACGGTGCCGACTGGGGCTGGCTTCTGCACATGGCGGCGCTTGGCCGGTTCGTCATGGTGCCCGAGGTTCTATGCTGGAAATACTACCAGAAGACCAGCCTCTCGATCGGCTGGGCGAACTCGCCGGACCAGCGGCTGGCGCTCGCGAGATCGGGGCTGCGCGAGATCGAGCTTGCGCCCCTCTCCGCATTCGAGAAGAACTTCCTCCGCCGCTATCTCACGCGCCGCCTGCGCGAGCGCGAAGCCGACCTTGGAAAGGACCCAGCATGATTGCCGAACCGACCTTCGAGACGACCCTTCAGGCCGCCATCGACGGCAAGACCAAGCCGCCGGGATCGCTGGGCCGGATCGAGGCGCTGGCGGCGCAGCTCGCGCGCCTGCAAAACTCGCTGATGCCGCGCGCCGAGACCTGCCGGCTGACGATCTTCGCGGCCGACCACGGCATCGCGGACGAGGGCGTCTCGGCCTTTCCGCAGGCGGTGACGCGCGAGATGGTGAAGAACTTCCTCGCCGGCGGCGCGGCAGCGAACGTCTTCGCGTCGACGGTCGGCGCCGAGATCGTGGTGGTCGATGCCGGTGTCGCGGGCGAGCCGATGGACGCCGAAGGCCTCGTCTCGGCCCGCATCGGTGCGGGCACGGCGAACTCGGCCACCGGTCCGGCGATGACGGAAGCGCAGCTCGGCGATGCGCTGACCACCGGCCGCCGCTTCGGAGCCGAGGGCCAGTTCGATGCGATGGCCTTCGGCGAGATGGGGATCGCCAACACCTCTTCGGCCAGCCTCGTCGCCGCCAAGCTCACGGGCCTCCCGGTCACCGACCTTGTCGGCCGCGGCACCGGACTCGACGATGCGGGGCTCGGCCGCAAGCTCGAGGTCCTCGTCCGCGCCGCCGCCCGCACCGGCGACAAGCTTGGGCCCGAAGAGGCGCTGGCCCAGTACGGCGGCTTCGAGATCGCGATGATGACCGGAGCCATGCTGGGCGCCGCCGCGGCAGGGCGCCTTGTCCTCGTCGACGGCTTCATTGCCACCTCGGCCGCCGCCGCCGCGCTGGCCATCGAGCCCTCGGCCCGTGCCGCGATGGTCTTCTGCCACCTCTCCGAGGAGGCCGGCCACCGCCGCCTTCTCGACGCGCTCGCCGCGCAACCCTTGCTGTCACTCGGCATGCGGCTCGGCGAGGGGACCGGTGCCCTTCTCGCCTGGCCGCTGGTGCGCGCGGCGGCGCACATGATGACCGACATGGCTAGCTTCGAAAGCGCCGGGGTCAGCCGCGAATGAGCGTCTGGGCCGAGGCCCGGGCCGAGTTCCTCCTGGCGCTCGGCTTCCTGACCCGGCTGCCCGTGCCGGACCCGGGCTGGACGCCCGGACGCATGGCCCGCTCGGCCGCCTGGTATCCGGCGGCGGGTGCGGTGATCGGCGCACTCACGGGCGGCGTCTGGATCGTCGCCGCCTGGCTTCTTCCGCCCGTCGTCGCGGTGCTGGTCGCCGTCGGTGCCGGCCTGATGATCACTGGCGCGCTGCACGAGGACGGCTTTGCCGACCTCTGCGACGGGCTCGGCGGCGGGCGCACCCGCGAGCGCGCGCTCGAGATCATGCGCGACAGCCGGATCGGCAGTTATGGCGCGCTCGGCCTCGGCATGGTGCTGGCGCTCAAGGTCGCTGCGCTGGCGGCGCTGCCGGCACTCTTCTGGGTGCTTTTCGCAGGCCAGGCGGGCAGCCGCGCCTCGATGGCGCTGGTCATCGCCAACTCGACTTATGCCCGCCCCGAAGGCGCGGGCAGCGCCGTCGCGGGCGGCATGGATGCGCGCGCCCGCCACCTTGCGCTCGGCCTTGGCGGCGCCGCTCTTCTGCCGCTGCTCGTTGCCCTGC
>JBNLCA010000601.1:0-7883 GCA_050303575.1 Paracoccaceae bacterium | reverse complement strand
CGAGCGCCGAGAAGGGCTCGTCGAGAAGGGCGAGGGGCTTGCCGCGCAAGACCATTCGGGCAAGCGCAACCCGGCTTTGCTGACCGCCGGAAAGTTCGGACGGGCGGCGGGGGCCGAGGCCCTCAAGGCCGGTGCGGGCGAGCGCCTCTTCGACGCGCGCGCGGTCGCCCGGCGTCAGCCGCAATGACGGGCTCAGGCCGAGCGCGACATTCTCGAATGCGGTGAGATGCGGGAAAAGATTCTGGTCCTGGAAGATCACGCTCACAGGCCGCGCACCGGGGGCCAGCGGTGTCAGGTCGGCGCCGTCCCAGAGAACGCGGCCGCGGTCCGGCGTCAGGAACCCGGCAATCGCATTCAGCAGCGTCGACTTCCCCGCGCCCGACGGGCCGAGGACGGCGGCGATGGCCCCGGCGGGAAGCGCGACCTCCGCCGCCAACCGGAAGCCCCCCTGCGAAATGGCGACGTCCTCAAGCCTCAGCAAGCCGGCCTCCACGGTCGAAGATCCAGAACAGCGCCAGGCTCGCCGCCATCAAGAGAAGCGCCGCGCCCATCGCGGCATCCATCCGGTAGGCCCCCATCAGGCGGTAAAGCTGCAAGGGCAGCGTCGCCCGCTCGGGATCGGCAAAAAGCGCAATGACGCCGAGATCGCCCATCGAAAAGGCGGCCGCGATGCCGGCGGCAAAGCCCAGCGCCCGGCGGCTGCGCGGCAGGATCAGAAGGCGCAGCCGCGCCCACCCGGTCAGGGCCAGCGACGAGGCAAGGCGGCCATAGGCGGCCTCGGCCTCCCGCACCGCCGGGACGAGCGCGCGAAGCGCGAACGGCAACGACATGACCGCGTTCACCAAAGCCGTGACCGGCAGCGCCACCGCGACCGGGTCGGCCACCGGGCGCAGCAGAAGGAAAAGGCCGGTGCCCAGCACCAGCGGCGAGGCGGCGACCGTCAGGTAACCCGCCGCCTCGGCGAACCGCGACGGGCCGGGGGCGAGCCGCTCGATCACAAGCGCGGCGGGTAGCGCCAGCGCCAGTGTCAGCGCCGTCGATCCCAGCGCCACGCCCAGCGAGCGCAAAGCCGCCGCCCAGACCGAGGCGGGAAGCGACAGGATCTCGGGCGCCCCGCGCAGGGCGATGGCGGCAAGAGGCAGAAGCAGGAAGGCCGCGACCAGCACCAGCAGCGCCGCGTCCTGCGCCTTCAGCCAGCCGGCCCCGGCATCCCAGCGTTCGACCGGCCGGTCGAGACCGGCGCCCATCGCGGCCGGCACGGCGAAGCGGTGCGCGATCAGCGCCGCAGCGAGCGTCAGCCCGATCTGCACCAGCCCCAGCAGCGCCGCCCGGCCGAGATCGAAGTCGAAGGTGAAGGCCTGGTAGATCGCCAGCTCCACCGTCGTCGCCCGCGGCCCGCCGCCCAGCGTCAGGGCAACGGCGAAGCTGGTCAGGCAAACGAGGAAGATCACCGCGAAGGCGCCCGGCAGCACGGCGCGCAGCATCGGCCGCTCCAGTGTACGCGCGACATCGCCGGGCGCGAAGCCGAGCGATGCCGCCAGCCGGAACCGCTCGGCCGGGATCGCGTGCCACCCCTGCAAAAGCAGCCGCGTGGCCAGCGGCAGGTTCAGGAAAACATGCGCCAGCACCACGCCCTGCAGGCCGTAGATCGAGACGGGCGGCAGGCCGACAAGGCCCAGAAGGTCGCTGACCCAGCCGCTGCGGCCGAACACCGCCAGGAGCCCCAGCACCGCCACGATCACCGGCAGGATGAAGGGCGCGCCCATCAGCGTGACGAGAAGCCCGCGCCCGCGAAACGTCCGCCGCGCCAGCGCCCGCGCGACCGGCACTGCCAGCGCGCAGGAAAGCGTAGCCGAGAGAAGCGCCTGCACGACGGTGAACCGCACCGCCGCCCAGTCCGCCGCGCCCAGCGTCCCGGTCCCGCCGGCGCGCCAGATCACCGCCGCGATGGTCCCGGCGACAAGCGCCGAGACCGCCGCGACGGCGGCAAGGCCCAGCCGGTGGACCGCCTCGAACGGACGCGACGGCGAAGCCACCTATCGGCTCAGCCCGATGCGCCAGGCCTCGAGCGCCTTGTCGCGCACCGCGGCCGCCTCGCGCGGCGCGTAGAGAAGCGCCCTCTCCGGCACGATCAGCGTCTCGAACCCGGCCGGCAGTCCGGCCTCGGGCACCACGGCGGGATACATCCAGTTCGTCGTCGGGATCACCGCCTGCGCCGCGTCCGAGACAAGGAACCGCAGGAACGCGTCCGCCAGCTCCCCCTCCTCGGTCGAGGCGATCTTCCCGGCGACCTCGACCTGCAGGTAATGCCCCTCGGCGAAGCCGGCGGCGGCCTTGGTGTCGTCCTCCTCGGCGATCAGGTGGTAGGCGGGCGAGGTCGTGTAGCTCAGCACCATGTCGGCCTCGCCTTCCAGGAACAGGCCATAGGCCTCAGACCAGCCCGGCGTCACCGTCACGACATTGTCGGCCAGCCCCTCCCAGATCTCCTGCGCCCGGTCGCCGTAGGCTGCCTCGACCCACAGGATCAGGCCAAGCCCCGGCGTTGACGAGCGCGGATCCTCGATCACCACCGTGACGTCCGACGCCGCCAGTTCCTCGAACGAGCCCGGCGCCTCGGCCAGCCTGGTCCTGTCATAGACGAAGGCGAAATAGCCCCAGTCGTAGGGCACGAAGAGATCGTCCTCCCACGCCACCGGCAGGTCATAGGGCGCCTCGACCGCAACGGGCGCGAACATCGCGCTCTCGGCCGCCGCCGCGGTCAGGTTGGTGTCGAGCCCGACCACCACATCGGCATCGGTCGCCGCGCCCTCGAGCTTCAGCCGCGCCCAGAGCGCCGCGCCGTCGCCCGCCGCGACGAACTTCAGATCGCAGCCGCAGGTCGCCTCGAACGCCGCCTCGATTGCCGGGCCCGGCCCCCATTCGGCGACGAAACTGTCATAGGTGTAGACGGTGAGCACCGGGGTGTCCGCGCCGGCCGACGTGGCCAGAAGCAGTCCCGCGGCAAGGGTCGGATATCGCATATGATCCTCCATGCACGACGGGCGGGGATGAAGGATCGCGATTGACCTTCCCTCCGCCGGTCTTAACCGGTTCAGGTTCAACGGGTCCGCCTTCCGGCATCTCAGCCCATTGCTGGGCACCCCGAGGTGAGATCATCTCTGTCAGATCAACGCAGGACGCGCAAGGTGGGGTCCAGAGAGCGCAAGCCTCCTCCGCCAGACCGGACAAGACACCTTTATCTTGCGGTATTCTCACGAAAAGTTGGACCAAAAGCCACATTGCGCTTGCCGCGCGAGTTACCTAGGGTCACGCCATCGATAACCTTGGTAAGAGGGCAAAGAAGATGTTCAGAACAGTTTTGGCAGCCACCGCAGCTGCGACGCTAGCCTCCCAGGCAAGCGCGTTTGAGTTCAAGGGCGGTGATTTCTCCTTGATGTACGAAAATTACGACGTCCCCTTCATCGGGATCAGCATCGACGGCACCGCGGCGTCCGGCCGGGTCGACTTCGGCTTCACGCCGAACTTCGGCACCCAGATCAACCTGACCTACGGCCAGCTCGACGCGGGCGGAACATCTGTCGACCGGGTGATCTTCGGCCTTCACCCCTACTACGACTTCGGCAACGGCACCCAGGTCGGTGCCTTCCTGCAGCGGTCGACCCTGTCCGTTGACGGCGCGCCCGGCGACATCGACGTCGATTACTACGGCATCGAGGGCAAGATCATGCCGACCGACCGTTTCTCGGTCCAGGGCTATATCGGCGCCGGCCAGGTGTCGGGTCTTGGCACCGATCTCGATTCCCAGACCATCGGTATGGAAGTCGCCTACAGCTTCACGCCGCAGTTCGCGGGTCGTTTCGCCGCCGACTTCGACAAGATCGACCAGTTCGGCACGACGCTGCAGATCGACAGCTACACGCTCGGCCTCGACTATACGTTCGACATGTCGGTGCCGGTGAAGGTCTCGCTCGAATACGGCTCGATGTCCTTCGTGACGACCTCGATCGACCGGGCGGCCCTCAAGGTCACGATCCCGTTCGGCGGCCAGAACAACTCGGCTCCGCTCTTCAACGACCGCGGTGTCCTGGGCCGGTTCGCCCCGACCTTCTGAGCCGCGCGCCTCAACGCAACGCCCGCCAGAGACACTTTCCGGCGGGCGTTTTCATGCGCGGGCGGCAGTCAGAAGAGATAGAGCGCTCGCCGGGTCTCGAACATCGTGGCCCGTGTGTTGCCGCCGGTCGGGCCGAACGGAATCCGGATGCCGACGGACATGACGTCCGTGCTGAGATCGCCAATGCCGGACCCGGATATTTTTACGTGGCCATACTCGAGATTCAGGATGACCGGAACGCTGCCCGAGGCGATGCCTGACCTGAAGTCGTAATCAAGGCCGATGTAGCCTTCCTTGACCGTCTGGCTGCCGCCCCCCGGTATGTCGAGGTCAGCCTGGTTCAGCCCGCCGTAGACCATGAACGCAGGTGATACGTCGTATCCGACCTGCAGCCCGGCCAGGGTCAGGTCCTGGCGCGGAAAGATATCGCTGGTGACGTCACCGCCGGCGAGACGCGCCTCGACGGAAAACCCGGATGCGCTGTGGTAAAGGCCCTCGATCCCATAGAGCGACAGTGTCTGGTCGAAACCTGGCTGGGCTATCACGGCTGAGCTGAGAAACGCGCCCAGCTTGCTTCCGGGCATCCCGGTCCAGTACGCATGAAGCGTGCCGGTCGTGAGGGTGGCGTCAATATCCGCGAAATCGGTGTAACGAAGGTCCACCTGCATCCCGAACTGCGAGGCAAGCGGAAAGCCGACACGCCCGTTAATTTCGTTGGCGGAAAACGGGTTACCGGAAAGCAAATCCGGGAAATCCGAGTAATGCAACTCGACGTCGCCGTATATTCCTCCGCTGTCCTGAGCAGAGGCCGCTCCCGCCACCGCAATCAAGGCTGCGGACAAGGCCAAGTGTCCAAGTTTCATACCACCCTCCCGGCGAAAAACATGAATCCCTGCTCGGATGGGTCGATCAAGCAAACGAACTTACCGATGCGGAAACGCTGGCAGGAGGACATCCTTCCTGCAAATTGCTCCCCGACACAGTCTTGGCGCCGGGGTCTTTTTCTTGGGACGTTCCGCGGATAGACCGAGGGTCGAAGGAGATCCGCGATGAGCCTGAACACGTTCGGCCACCTATTCCGCGTCACCACCTGGGGCGAAAGCCACGGGCCGGCGCTCGGCTGCACGGTCGACGGCTGCCCGCCGGGCGTGCCGCTCTCCGAGGGCGACATCCAGCCGTGGCTGGACAAGCGCAAGCCGGGCCAGTCGAAGTTCACCACCCAGCGGCGCGAGGACGACGCGGTCGAGATCCTGTCCGGGATTTATGACGGCCTCACCACCGGTACGCCGATCCAGCTGATGATCCGCAACACCGACCAGCGCTCCAAGGACTACGGCGACATCGCGCAGAAGTTCCGGCCGGGCCACGCCGACATCACGTACCATCTGAAATACGGCCTGCGCGATCCGCGCGGCGGCGGCCGTTCCTCGGCCCGCGAGACCGCCGCGCGGGTCGCCGCCGGCGGCGTCGCTCGTGCGGCGCTGGCCAGGCTGCTGCCGGACCTGAAGATCACCGGCTACATGGTCCAGATGGGCGCTCACGCCATCGACCGTGCCCGCTTCGACGCGGCCCAGATCGGCGCCAACCCGTTCTTCTGCCCCGACGCCGCCACCGCCGCCGAGTGGGCGACCGAACTCGATGCGCTCCGCAAGGACGGCAGCTCGGTCGGCGCCATCGTCGAGGTCACCGCGTCGGGGGTTCCCGCCGGCCTCGGTGCACCGGTTTACGGCAAGCTCGACAGCGACCTCGCCGCCGCGATGATGTCGATCAACGCGGTCAAGGGCGTCGAGATCGGCGCCGGCATGGCGGCAGCCACGCTCACCGGCGTCGAGAACGCGGACGAGATCCGCATGGGACCGGGCGGCCCAGTCTTCTCCTCGAACCACGCCGGCGGCATTCTCGGCGGCATCTCGACCGGGCAGGACGTCGTCGTCCGCTTCGCGGTCAAGCCGACCTCGTCGATCCTCACCCCGCGCCTGACCATCACCGTCGCGGGCGAGGAGACCGAGATCGTCACCAAGGGCCGCCACGACCCCTGCGTCGGCATCCGCGCCGTCCCGGTGGGCGAGGCGATGATGGCCTGCGTCCTCCTCGACCACCTGATGCTCGACCGTGCCCAGACCGGCGGCGAGCGCGGTCGGATCGGGTAACTCCGATCCCTCGACCCACGCGACGCGAGCAGTGGCCAGCGCCGACCCGTGGGATGGCGCTCGCAACGGTTCTCGAAGACGCTTCGTGGTGCAGCCAGCCTCCAACGGCGACCGTCAGAGATGACTGCGACGAAGCGCTGGCCCCTGCGGCTCCGCCGCGCACCGGCGCCCGAGAAGACATCTGAAGCCTGCGCTCAGACCGCCCGGACGACCGGCCACAGCGACAGCACCAGGAGCCCCGCCATCGTCCAGTTGAACGCCCTCAGCCGCCCCGGCGTCCCGAGGAACCGGCGGATCCCGGTCCCGGCCCAGACCCAGGTCGAGACCGTCGGCAGGTTCACCGCCCCGAAGATCGCCGCGACCAGGAGCACCGCCCCCACCGTCTCGCCCGGCGCATAGGCCGAGACCGCGCCCAGCGCCATCGCCCAGGCCTTGGGGTTCACCCACTGGAACGCCGCCGCCTGCAGGAACGTCATCGGCCGCGCCCCCTCGCGCGCGCCCTCGGGCGCGGCGGCATTCGCGAATTTCCACGCCAGCCACAGCATGTAGACGACGCTGGCCGCCTTCAGCGCCGTCTTCGCCTGCGGCACCGTGTGGAACACGCCGGCCAGCCCCAGCCCCACGGCCGCCGCCATGAAGACGAAGCCCAAGGCCACGCCCAGCATGTGCGGCACCGTCCGCCGGAAGCCGAAATTCGCTCCGGACGTCATCAGCATCAGGTTGTTCGGCCCCGGCGTCACCGAGGTGACGAAGGCGAAACCGATCAGCGCAAGGAGAAGATCAGGGCTCATGCCGCAACTCTAGCGCGCCCCGCCCGCACGGGGCTTGCAAAGCGTGCGCTCTCAGATCAATCCTTGCACGGAATGAGCAAGATCGACGCCACCGACGACCGTATCCTGCAGGCGCTGGCGAAGAACGCCCGCCTGACCAATGTCGAGCTGGCCGAGCGCGTCGGCCTCTCGCCCTCGGCCTGCTCGCGCCGCGTGGCCGAACTGGAACGCTCCGGTGCCATCCTCGGCTACCGCGCCGTCATCGCGCCCGAGGCCCGCCGCGGCGGCTTCACGGCTTTGGTGTCGGTCGGCCTCAACGAGCACACCAAGGCAGCGCAGGAAGGTTTCGAGCGCGCCGTCGCCCGCGCCTGGCAGGTCCGCGAATGCCATAACATCACCGGCGCGGTGGAATACATCCTGCGGGTCGAGGCCCCCGACCTCGCCGCGTACAAGAGCTTCCACACCGATGTCCTAGGCGCCCTGCCGCAGGTGCGGCAGATCACCACTTACGTGGTGATGGCCTCGCCGAAGGACGAGCGGGGGTAGGGACGAATTGGTAATTGTCACTAGGCTACGAACGAACTCTTCAAAGAGGTATTTTATAACAATCTCCGGCGCTCGGCCTTCAAATGTTATTCTTCCTCACTAGGTAGATCAATTACGTCATGTACGTCTAAAATTCTGTAAACTACCGGCCGATCGTTTCTCTTCTGAACACTAACGTCTACGTTAAACCCCTTCTTATACAGATTGTCATCTCCCTCTCGAATTTCATGTTTTATTCTTTGCTCGGCTAAATCTGAGGCATAGATTATTGGAAGACTTCTGTCACTAATCTCTTGAATTATGACC
>JBNLCA010000600.1:0-4316 GCA_050303575.1 Paracoccaceae bacterium | reverse complement strand
ACGTGGGTCATCATCGACGGCGTCACGCACACATTCACGTACGACGTTGTCGGCACGCTGCCCAATACCAACAAGGTTCCCCCCGAGCTCGTCGGCAAGCAGGTGGCGGTGATCATCCTCGACACGGGCGAGCATTACTTCTTCGTGATCGACGGGTCGGGCACGCAACAGCTGATGGAGGCTGTCGGGAACGGCAACATCCGCCTCGATGCTCCCAATACCGATCCGCCGCCCACGCCCGTCTGTTTCTGCCTCGGGACCGAGATCCTGACACCATCGGGCTACCGCAAGGTCGAGGACCTGCGCGCGGGCGATCTGGTCGAGAACGATCGCGGCGAAGCGAAGTCGATTCTCTGGATCGGCAGCATCCGCCTTCCCGTTGCCGAGCTGCGCGCCAACCCGCATGTCGGACCGATCCGGTTCGAGCCCGACACTTTCGGCCCCGGCTGTCCCGAGCGGCCGGTCGAGGTCTCGCCACAGCACCGGATCGCGATTGACGGACCGCTCACGGACCTTCTTTTCGGTGCCGAGCGCGTGCTGGTCCCGGCGAAGCATTTCGTCGGCACATTCGCGACCCAGGACGTGCCGGAAAAGGATGTCATCTATTTCCACATCCTGACCGAGGATCACGATCTTCTGGTCAGCCATGGCCTGATCTCGGAAAGCTTCCAGCCCGCCCGGCGGACGATCGATGTCATGTCCGACGCCGGAACTGCCAGCCTCCTCTCCGTCGTCCAGACGATGGGGGGAGACGTTCTCAGCCGGAAGGACGCGCTGCCGAGCCTGAAGCGCGCCGAGTCGGAGCTTCTGGCCGGGATGATGGCGCAGTCGCGCCACGCGGCACCCGTCGCGCAGCGCAGCCGCCCCCGGGTCTACACCGCCGGCTGATGCGCTCTACCGGGGCGGGAAAACCCGACCCGGTCCCGGTTCGGGCTTGCTCCCGTGGCGGCGGGCGGGCATGATTCTTAATCGTGAAGGGCGTATTTGGTTGAAAGGCCGTCTGCCGCGCCCCAATTATTGGGTCTGACGGGGAAGGCCGAGGGCTGCCGATCATCGGGGCCGGTGCCTTCCTGCGGTTTGAGGTACATGATGCAAGAAACGTTGAATCCGAGCTATCCCGTCCTGCCGCTGCGCGACATCGTGGTCTTCCCGCATATGATCGTGCCGCTCTTCGTCGGGCGGGAAAAGTCGGTCCGCGCGCTGGAAGAGGTGATGCGGGACGACAAGCAAATTCTCCTCGCGAGCCAAATGGACCCGACCGAGGACGACCCGCAGCCCGAGAGCATCTACAAGGCGGGCGTTCTGGCCAACGTGCTCCAGCTGTTGAAGCTGCCTGACGGCACCGTGAAGGTGCTGGTCGAGGGCCGGCGCCGGGTGCAGATCACCGACTACCTGAAGAACGCCGACTATTTCGAGGCCAAGGCCATCGGGCTTGACGAGATCCCGGGCGAGGACCCGACCATCGAGGCGCTGGTGCGCTCGGTGAACGAGGAGTTCGAGCGCTACGCCAAGGTCAAGAAGAACATCCCCGAGGAGGCGCTCGCCGCCGTCGCCGAGACGCACGAGGCGCCGAAGCTGGCCGACCTCGTCGCCGGGCACCTTGGCGTCGACGTCAAGCAGAAGCAGGATCTTCTCGAAACCCTCTCGGTCGCCGAGCGGCTGGAGAAGGTCTATGGCCTGATGCAGGGCGAGATGTCGGTTCTGCAGGTCGAGAAGAAGATCAAGAACCGCGTCAAGTCGCAGATGGAGAAGACCCAGCGCGAATACTACCTGAATGAGCAGATGAAGGCCATTCAGCGCGAGCTGGGCGACGGCGAGGAAGGCCAGAACGAGATTGCCGAGCTGGAGGAGCGGGTCGAGAAGACCAAGCTCTCGAAGGAGGCGCGCGACAAGGCCGAGGCCGAGATCAAGAAGCTCAAGTCGATGTCGCCGATGTCGGCCGAGGCCACCGTGGTCCGCAACTACCTCGACTGGATGCTCTCGATTCCGTGGGGCGTGAAGAGCCGCGTCAAGAAGGACCTGCGCAAGGCGCAGGAAGTTCTGGACGCCGATCACTACAGCCTCGAGAAGGTCAAGGAACGGATCGTCGAGTACCTCGCGGTGCAGGCGCGGTCGTCCAAGCTCAAGGGCCCGATCCTCTGCCTCGTCGGTCCGCCCGGCGTGGGCAAGACCTCGCTTGGCAAATCCGTGGCGCGGGCGACGGGGCGCGAGTTCATCCGCATCTCGCTTGGCGGCGTGCGCGATGAATCCGAGATCCGTGGCCATCGGCGGACCTACATCGGCTCGATGCCGGGCAAGATCATCCAGGCCATGAAGAAGGCCAAGACGACGAACCCGCTGATCCTGCTCGACGAGATCGACAAGATGGGCCACGACTTCCGGGGCGACCCGGCGTCGGCGCTGCTCGAGGTCCTCGACCCAGAACAGAACAACACCTTCGTCGATCACTACCTCGAGGTTGAGTACGATCTGTCCAACGTCATGTTCCTGACGACGGCGAACTCGTACAACATGCCGGGCCCGCTTCTTGACCGGATGGAGATCATCCCGCTCGCCGGCTACACCGAGGACGAGAAGGCCGAGATCGCCAAGCAGCACCTGATCCCCAAGCAGGTGAAGGGGCATGGCCTGAAGAAGGGCGAGCTGACGCTCTCGGACGAGGCCCTGCGCGACGTGATCCGCTACTATACCCGCGAGGCGGGGGTGCGGAACCTCGAGCGCGAGATCGCCAAGCTGGCGCGGAAGGCAGTGACGCGGATCGTCCGCAAGGACGTGACGAAGGTCGAGGTCACGCCGGACAAGCTTGAGGATCTCCTCGGCGTGCGGCGGCACCGTTACGGTCTGGCCGAGAAGGAAGACCAGATCGGCGTGGTGACCGGCCTCGCCTGGACCAGCGTGGGCGGTGATCTGCTGCAGATCGAGGCCTTGAAGCTGCCGGGCAAGGGCCGGATGAAGACCACCGGTAAGCTGGGCGACGTGATGAAGGAATCGATCGACGCCGCGTCTTCGTACGTCCGCTCGATCGCGCCGCAGATCGGGGTCAAGCCGACCAAGTTCGACGCGATGGACATCCACGTCCACGTGCCGGATGGCGCAACGCCGAAGGACGGCCCCTCGGCGGGCCTGGCGATGGTGACATCCATCGTCTCGGTGCTGACGCGGATCCCGGTCCGCAAGGACATTGCCATGACCGGCGAGGTCTCGCTGCGCGGCAACGCCATGCCGATCGGCGGGTTGAAGGAGAAGCTTCTCGCGGCGCTTAGGGGTGGCATCAAAACGGTGCTGATCCCCGAGGAGAACGAGAAGGATCTTCCCGAGATCCCGGACAACGTGAAGGAAGGCCTCGAGATCATCCCGGTCAGTCACGTCAGCGACGTCCTGAAGCGCGCGCTCGTGCGTCAGCCCGAGCCGATCGAGTGGGACGAAGCCGCCGAGGAGGCCGCCGCGGCCGCAGCCGCCGCGCGCAAGGGTGACGAGGGCTCGACGCAGATCGCGCACTGAGGCACCGGGAAGAATGAGCAGGCGCGCCGCACGATGCGGCGCGCCTTTCCTTTTCCGGTGGGTTCGCCTGATGCTGGACCCCGACCGGTTGGATCCTAGGACAGGATGAAGTCGTCGGCGTCGATCTGGGCGTATTGGCCGGTCAGGACCGCGTTCTCCAGGACGATCTGGCCGTCCTCGATCCCGTCGCCGTCGGCATCGACATGCAGGATGACGTCGAAGCCCTGGGCAGACTTGTAGACCGATCCCTCCGAGCCGCCCACGAAGCCGCCATTCGGATTGTAGACCATCTTGTGGAGGGCGTTCTCGAAGGCGAGGCCGGAGAGGTCGATCTTGTCTCCTTCGGCAGTGTCGAAGTCGGTGACCACGGCCCAGGTCGGGTTGCGGTCGTTCGCGTCCGCCGATGTGAACGCGAAATGATCACCGCCGCTGCCGCCGGTCAGCGTGTCGAGGCCAATCCCGCCATGGATGACGTCATCACCGCCGCCGCCGTCGATCAGGTCGTTTCCGGCCGCACCGCCGAGAGTGTTCGCCGCCCCGTCGCCGGTGATCGTGTCGTTGGCGTTCGAGCCCATGATCTCCTCGACATCGAAGAAATACGTCTTCTCGAAGCTGAGCATGCCCGGCCCGACGACCACGACGCGCGAGGCGACGCCGGTATTGAGGTTGATGTTGTAGCCGGGTCCGGTCGATAGCATGAACGAGAGGAAGTCCTGGCCGTCGCCGCCATAGACCCAGTTCGTGCCGTTGCCGGCGTCGAGCGTGTCGTCGTCATCGCCCCCGTCCAGCGTGTCGTTGCCGTCGCCTCCGACGAG
>JBNLCA010000599.1:0-3001 GCA_050303575.1 Paracoccaceae bacterium | reverse complement strand
CCCGAGGCGCACAAGACGCTGAACATCGCGATGAACCGCATCGGCGCCAAGTCCGACAGCGGCGAGGGCGGCGAGGATCCGGCGCATTTCGTCCCCGAGGCGAACGGCGACAACCCGTCGGCCAAGATCAAGCAGGTGGCGTCGGGCCGGTTCGGCGTGACGGCCGAGTATCTGAACCATTGCGAGGAACTCGAGATCAAGGTCGCGCAGGGGGCGAAACCCGGCGAGGGCGGCCAGCTTCCGGGCATGAAGGTCACCGAGCTGATCGCGCGTCTTCGGCATTCGACCAAGGGCGTGACGCTGATCTCGCCGCCGCCGCACCATGACATCTACTCGATCGAGGACCTGGCGCAGCTGATCTACGACCTCAAGCAGATCAACCCGCGCGCCAAGGTGACGGTGAAGCTGGTGGCATCTTCCGGCGTCGGCACCATCGCGGCGGGCGTGGCCAAGGCCAAGGCCGACGTGATCCTGATCTCGGGCCACAACGGCGGCACCGGGGCGTCGCCCGCGACCTCGATCAAGTATGCCGGCCTGCCGTGGGAAATGGGCCTGACCGAGGCGCACCAGGTTCTCAGCATGAACAACCTGCGGAGCCGCATCACGCTGCGCACGGACGGCGGGCTCAGAACCGGGCGCGACATCGTCATGGCGGCGATGATGGGGGCGGAAGAGTACGGCATCGGCACCGCCGCGCTTATCGCGATGGGCTGCATCATGGTGCGCCAGTGCCAGTCGAACACCTGCCCGGTGGGCGTCTGCACCCAGGACGAGCGGCTGCGTGCCAAGTTCACCGGATCGGCCGACAAGGTGGTGAACCTGATCACCTTCTACGCCCAGGAAGTGCGCGAGATCCTCGCCCAGATCGGGGCGCGGACGATGGACGAGATCATCGGGCGCGCGGACCTTCTGACGCAGGTCAGCCGCGGCTCGGCGCATCTGGACGATCTCGACCTCAACCCGCTCCTGATCACCGTCGATGGCGCCGACCGGATCAAGTACGACCGGACCAAGCCCCGCAACGCGGTGCCCGACACGCTGGATGCCGAGATCGTGGCGGATGCCGCGCGGTTCCTGAACGAGGGCGAGAAGATGCAGCTGTCCTACGCCGTGCGGAACACGCACCGCACCATCGGGACGCGGGTGTCTTCCCACATCGTCCAGCAGTTCGGGATGCGCAACAACCTTCAGCCCGATCACCTGACGGTCAAGCTGACCGGCTCAGCCGGCCAGTCGCTGGGGGCCTTCGCGGCGCCCGGCCTGAAGCTGGAAGTCTCGGGCGATGCCAACGACTATGTCGGCAAGGGGCTTTCGGGCGGGCTGATCGTCGTGCGGCCGCCGATGCACTCGCCGCTCGAGGCGGCCGAGAATACGATCATCGGCAACACCGTGCTTTACGGCGCGACGGACGGGCATCTCTTTGCCGCCGGCCGGGCCGGCGAGCGGTTCGCGGTGCGGAACTCGGGCGCGAAGGTGGTGGTCGAGGGCTGCGGCTCGAACGGCTGCGAGTACATGACCGGCGGGGTGGCAGTGATCCTCGGCAAGATCGGCGCGAACTTCGGGGCCGGCATGACCGGCGGCATGGCCTATGTCTACGATCCCGAGGGCACCGCCGGCTCGATGATGAACGTCGAGACCCTGGTGACCTGCCCGGTCACGGTCCCGCACTGGGAAGGTCAGCTGAAGGGCCTGATCGAGCGGCACCTTGCTGAGACCGGCAGCCGGCGGGCGGCGCAGATCCTCCAGCACTGGGAGAGCGAGCGGGCGAACTTCCTGCAGATCTGCCCCAAGGAAATGCTGGTGCACCTGCCCGAGCCGCTGACGCTGGAGGAAAGGGCGATGCCGGCGGAGTAGGGTCTGCATGTCGAGTTGGCAAAGGGCCGGCGTTGATCGCCGGCCCTTTTGTTTGCACTGGTTCCTGTGACCCACATCGGTTAAGATAGATTAATATTGAACAGATTTAAGGGGAAGAGAATGAGACATATCTTTGCCGGGCTGGTGGGCGCAATTCTCGCACTTGGCCCGATGTCGGTCTGGAGCGACAGCGAGATCGGGCACGGTGGCGGTTGCCGGAAGGACTCGCCGGCCGGCCAGTGCTGTCACGCCGGGTCGCAGCCCTATCACTGCCACTGAAACGCGGCGGGTGGGCACCGCCTTGTGCGAAGGAACGCGGCCGGCCCCGAGGAGCCGGCCGCTTCGTTTTCAGTTCGTCAGGATCGCGTGCAGCCTGTAGAGAAGGCCCGGCTGCTTGGCCAGGTCCACGGCATCGGGCCAGAGGTAGCGCAGGTTCTCGGCGCGCGCCTGGTCTGAGGGACGTCGGGTCCCGGGAGCCGCGACGGCGTGAACTGGGAACTCGGTAACGGTGGAGCTCTGGAGGTCCGGGGTCATGTCAGTCTCCCGCAATCTTACAATGACCTCAGGCTGCGGGTGATTCCGGGCGACTTGAAGGCACGAATGCGCCGACAATGGCAAAGTTTCAGGACGATTGAGCTCAGATGGCACACAATTGGCAGGTCAAGACGGCATGACGGCGGCCAGGATTGATCCCGAGCGCTTCATCCGCGAGCGGCTGAGGGTCATCGAGTGCGCCCCGGGCCTCGCCATGTACGCCGCCCATCCCGGCAGCGGTCTCGGCCGCCTGGGGGACGAGCCGCCCTACTGGGCCTATCTCTGGCCGGGCGGCGCGGCCCTGGTCGCGCATCTTGCGGCGCACCCTGAAACGGTTGCCGGACGTACTGTCATCGACCTCGGCGCCGGGTCCGGAATGGTCGGCATCGCAGCCGCAAGGGCCGGGGCGCGAACCGTCACCTGCGTCGAGACCAGCGACATGGGCCGCGCGGCGATTGGCGTGAACGCGGCGCTGAACGGGGTTCGGATTGCCGTCGCCGCGGCACCGGTCGCGGCGGAGGTCGTGCTGGCGGGCGACTGTTTTTACGCCCCCTCGGTGGCGCGGGTCATGCTCAGGCACCTCTCCGCTGCGGCGGAAGCCGGGTCAGAGGTC
>JBNLCA010000598.1:0-3806 GCA_050303575.1 Paracoccaceae bacterium | reverse complement strand
ATCGGGTCGAAGCCGAGCGCGATGATGACCGGAAAGAAGATCGGCATGGTCAGGACGAGCATGGCAAAGCCCTCGAGAAAGCAACCGAGGCCGCGGTAGCAAAGGAGGCTCAGGAGAAGGATGCCGAGCGGCGGCAGGCTCAGGGTCTCGAGGAACCCGCCCAGCGCCTGCGGGATCTGGCTGAGCGCCAGGAACGGGTTCACCATATGCGCCGCGATCAGGATCAGCATGACAGTGGCGGTGGTGACGACCGACTCGCGGGCGGCTTGCCAGAAGTCGCGCAGCG
This sequence comes from Paracoccaceae bacterium, assembly GCA_050303575.1. Taxonomy (GTDB): domain Bacteria; phylum Pseudomonadota; class Alphaproteobacteria; order Rhodobacterales; family Rhodobacteraceae; genus JBNLCA01. The sequence continues at coordinate 3,520 of JBNLCA010000598.1, read as the reverse complement.
ACAGCCGGCGCGTGACGATGCCGTAGGCGATGACGAACCCGGCGCCGACGGCCGCCGCCTCGGACGGCGAGAAGAAGCCGCCGTAGATGCCGCCGATGGTGAGGCAGATGATCGCGATCACCGGGAGCGCGCCGCCGGCCGCCTTGAGCTTCTCGGCCGCGGAAGTGCGCGGTCCGGCGGGGCCGTAGTCGGGCCTGAGCCAGCACAGGATGGTTACCGCCAGCACGAAGAGGATGAGCAGAAGTAGCCCGGGCAGCACCCCCGCGAGGAAGAGGCGGCCGATCGATTCCTGGGTCAGGATCGCGTAGATGACGAAGCCGGTCGAGGGCGGGATCAGGATGCCGAGCGTGCCTCCGGCCGCGACCACGCCGGTCGAGAGGCGCGGGTCGTAGTTGAAGCGCTCCATCTCGGTCAGGCTGACCTTGCCCATGGTCAGCGCCGAGGCGACCGACGAGCCCGAAAGCGCCGCGAAGCCGCCGCAGCCGATGATCGTGGCCGAGGCGAGCCCGCCCCGGAACGAGCCGATGACGGCGTAGGCGGCGTCGTAGAGCTGGCGGCTCATCCCGGTCACCGAGGCGACGTTGCCCATCAGGATGAAGAGCGGCACGACGATCAGCTCGGCCGAGCTGGAAAGCGTGAAGGTTTCGTTCGCGAGCGTCGAGAGCGCGGCGGCGGGGCTGTTGAGGATGGCGTTGCCGACGAAGCCGACGGCGATCATGGCGAAGGCGACCGGCACGCGCAGCGCCAGAAGGACCATCAGGATGGCCATGCCGACCGTGCCGATGAGAGGCGCGCTCACCCTGCCCTCCCGTCGCGCCAGCCGGCAACCATTTCAGCCGCGCGCACCAGCATGGCGAGCGCCGTGACGACGGCGCAGGCGGCAAGCGCCCACTGGAAATACGCCTTGGGCAGCGGGAGGATGTTGGTCTTGAGGTTCAGCATCAGCGAGAGCTGCGCCGACTGGAAGATCGTCCAGGCGATACCTGCGAAGATCACCGCACCGAGAAGCGCCGAGACAAGGTCCGAGGTGCGGTTCAGCCAGCGCGGATAGGATCTGTAGAAAAGATCGACGGCAATGTGGCCGCCGACCTTGTCGCAAAGCGCCATGCCGCCGAAGACCACGAGAACCATCCCCATCGTCGTCGCGTCCTGCGCGCCGTAAAGCGGGTGCCCTAGGACACGCCCCATCACGTCGACGAGGATCACGCAGACTTCGAAGATGAGCCCGGCAGTCCCGACGAGGGCGGTGGCCGAGATCAGGCCATCCGCCCCCTTGCGCAGCATGGCGAGCATGGGCCTATTCGCCCTGCATCGCCTTGTAGACGTCCTCGGCGCCCAGCTCGGTCACGACCTGCTGGGTGATCGGCGTGGTGATCGCACCGAAGGCCGCGGCCTCCTCGTCGGTCAGCTCGATGACGGTGTTGTCGCCGGCCGCCTTCATCGACTCGATGACCTGAAGCGCGCGCGCGTTCCAGCCGTCCTCGGCGCTTTTCGACAGGACGAGGCCCGAGGCGTCGTCGATCGCCTTCTGCATCTCGGGGCTGAGGCTGTCGTACTTGGCCTGGTTCATCACCACGTAGAAGGTGATCTGGCCCAGGGGCGCGCCGAGCGTGTAGCTGTTCGCCACCTCGTCGAGCTTGAAGTCGCCGACAGCCGAGGATCCGGTGATGACGCCGTCGATGAGCCCGGTCTGGAGCGAGTTGTAGATCTCGTTCGCGGGCATCTGCACGGGGGTCGCGCCCAGCGCCTCGACCAGCCGGCCCGCCACCGCGCCCGAGACGCGGATCTTTAGGCCCGCGAGGTCGGCCGGCGTGCGGATGTCGTGGTCCTTCATGATGAAGATGTTCGGCTCGGACGTCCAAAGCGCGAGCGGCCTCGTGCCGGGAAACTCGTCGCTGAGAAGACCGGCGTCATAGGCGTGCCAGATCGCCTCGTAGCCGGCCATCCCCTCGGGGATCGCGCCCGGCAGTTCGGCGATCATGGTCTTGGGGAACTGCGAGGAGGTATAGCCCTGCAGGCCCCAGACAATGTCGGCCACACCCTGAACGGCGCGGACATACTGTTCCAGCGGACCGGCGCCGAGCTCGCCGCCCGGATAGACCTGCACGGTCAGCTCGCCGTTCGTCGCGGCGCTCACCGCGTTCGCGAAGGGTTCGACCGTCGATTTGGTGATGGTGTGCTGCGGCGGAACGAAGTGCGCGAATTTCAGCACTTCCTCGGCAGCCGCCGATGTGGCGAAAGCGGTGCCCGCCAGAAGCGCGGCCACCGCCAGGCGCGAAGCGCCCCGGAACATGGTCTTGGTCAACAGAAGTCCTCCCTTGCGTCGGCATTCCTCGGCCGACCTGCCGACCACGGTACCAGCCTCCTGCCCCACCGCCAATTCGAAGTGCGGCAAGGCCATAAGTTTTCGCTACAGGTATCTGTTTGCGCAAACGGCCAGACCGGAAACGGCAGACCTGCAGCGGGTCCGGTCAGCCGGCCAGCGCAACCGGCGCCTTCAGCCATGCCTGCCTTCGGCAATGCTGATCGCCCTGGCCGCGGCCCTTGCGGGCGACGAAATCACGGGGAGGCCCAAGCCGCTCAACCGTCCCTCGGCAACCCGCATCGAAGCTTGCGCAAGAACGATGCAGTCAGGCTTCCCCTTCATGACCTCCGACCGGATTTCGTCGGCAATGGCCGCGGCAAAGGCGTCGAGATCGCCCCGCTCGAAGTGGGGCCAGGCGGCGTCACAGAGCAGCACCCGGGGGGCGACATCCGCTTGAAGGCGGTCAGCACATTGCCCCAGCAGCTCGAGACTCGGGTTTCTGGTGCTTTCCAGGCAGATGGCGACCAGCACATCCGGGCCATGTGTACAGGCCTCCTCCATTGCGGGGCGGTCAATCCGAAAGACGTGGTCATGCTTTCGCGAGAACTCGTCGGCAACGGGACCAATCGTCGAACAGGTGCACATCACGGCATCGGCCGCGGCAAGTTCCGCGAGAACGTCCAGCACCTCGGCGCGAACGCCTTCAAGGCCGGACCCGCGCGCCCTTTGCAGCAGTTCGGGCATGACCATGTGGGTACGCTTGCCAGAATACCCCAACTCGTCCAGCAGCGCATCGAAGGTCTGCACGTGAACATCGGCGGTGTGAAGGAACGCAATTTCCAAAGATCCGGCCCCCGTTTCTTAACCGCAAGTGGCTACCGCTTCACGCTAGACCGATTTCCCCGCAAGCGGCACGAACGGAATGCGCTGTCTGTGGGCGGCCAGGGCAACGAGAGTATCTACGACACTCAGAAAGTGTGGGGCGTTGTAGTGCGCCTCCCAGCCTGCTTCGTCCCGATAAAGCTCGTAGACGAAGAACGACAGGGAATGTTCGCACTATGTTCCGGACGCCTCGGGGCGTCAATGGCTGGTCCGCCGATCATGCGTGTTTCGATCCGAACGAGGATCTGCTCGCCTTGCAATGACCTGAAAGCGCCGAGGCCCCACAAAAAGGAAACCGCCCGCCGGGGTCACGGAGATGACCCGGCGGGCGGC
>JBNLCA010000597.1:0-3793 GCA_050303575.1 Paracoccaceae bacterium | reverse complement strand
CCCTTTCGGCAAAGCCCCGCCCACGGCGCGCCGCCATCTTTCCTGTGGTGACAGGACCCGCCAAACACGCTACCTTTCGTGCAACGGGGGCCATGAGAGCCCCACATGAGGCATGAGGGCGGTCATGGATTACACTTCTCGTCGGAGTTTCATCGCGGCTGGCGGATCGCTGGCGCTTCTGTCGGCCTGCGGCAACGGCGTCGGCTCGGACGGCGGCGCACGGATCGACCAGCGGGTCGATGCGACCCGCGATTTCCTTTACCAGCGTTACCCTGCGACGCAGGAATTGGCGCAGAAGGCGGCGGGCATCCTGTGGATGCCGCTGATCACCGAGGCCGGCCTCGGCATCGGCGGATCGTTCGGGCGCGGCGCGCTGCGGGTCAACGACATCACGGTCGACTACTATTCGGCGGCGCAGGCCACCTTCGGGCTGCAGATCGGCGCCCAGCAATATGCCCACGCGCTCTTCTTCATGACGCCCGAGGCGCTGGCGCAGTTCCGCTCGTCGTCGGGCTGGGCGCTCGGGGCCGACGCCAAGTATGCGCTGAACGACCAGGGCGAAACGCTCCTGGCCGACACCAACACGGTCCTGAACCCGATCATCGCCTTCGTCTTCGGCCAGGCCGGCGCCATCATCGGCGCGACGCTTGAAGGCACAAAGTACAACCGCATCATCCCGTAAGACCGGGAGCGGAATCGTCGGGTTTCCCGCCTGTCGCCGGATGCCCCTGCGACAGGCTTTTCTTTTGGGAAGCATTCTCCTAGGTTTCCGGCCAGGTTTTGCACCTGACAGGGAGATAACAATGAAAAAGCTGCTTCTGGCCTCCGCCGCGACCCTTGCCGTCGCCGGGGCCGCCTCGGCCGAGGATATCAAGCTCGGCATCACGCTCGGCTTCACCGGCCCCTTGGAATCGATGTCGCCCAACATGGCGACCGCGGCCGAACTGGCGATGAAGGAAGTCACCGACTCGGGCGCGCTTCTCGGCGGCTCGACCGTCACCGGCATCCAGGGCGACACCGGCTGCATCGACGCCGCCCTCGCCACCGCATCGGCTGAAAAGCTCGTCACCGCAGACGGCGTCAAGGGCATCATCGGCGGCATGTGCTCGGGCGAGACCGCGGCGCAGCTGACCAACGTCGCCGTGCCGAACGGCATCGTGATGATCTCGCCCTCGGCGACTTCGCCCGGCCTTTCGACGGCCGAGGATAACGGCCTGTTCTTCCGCACCTCGCCGTCCGACGCGCGCCAGGGCGAAGTGATGACCCAGATCCTCAAGGATCGCGGCTTCAACACCGTCGCCGTCACCTACACCAACAACGACTACGGCAAGGGCCTTGCCGACAGCTTCCAGGCCGCCTTCGAGGCTGCCGGCGGCACGGTCACGATCAACGCGGCGCACGAGGACGGCAAGCCGGACTACACCTCGGAAGTCGCAGCGCTGGCCGCTGCCGGCGGCGAGCTCCTGGTGGTCGCGGGCTACTCGGACCTCGGCGGTTCGGGCATCATCCGCGCCGCGCTGGACTCGGGCGCCTTCGACACGTTCGAACTGCCCGACGGCATGGTCGGCCAGCAGATCATCGACAACTTCGGGTCGGAGATCGACGGCTCGTTCGGCCAGAACCCGGCCGCGCGCGGTGAAGGCCGCGACAAGTTCCTGGCGATCGCGACCGCAGCCGGCTTCGACGGCACTTCGTCGTTCGCCGCCGAAAGCTACGACGCCGCCGCACTGATCATGCTGGCCATGGCGGCCGCCGGGTCGTCGGACCCGTCGGTCTACAAGGACAAGGTGATGGATGTCGCCAACGCCCCGGGCGAGCCGATCCTGCCGGGTGAGCTGGCCAAGGCGCTTGAACTGATCGCCGCCGGCACCGACATCGACTACCAGGGTGCGACTGCCGTCGAACTGATCGGACCGGGCGAAAGCGCGGGCAACTACCGCGAGATCGAGATCTCGGGTGGCGAGATCACCGAGGTCGGCTGGCGCTGAGCCGGTATCCTTTGACTTGAAGGGCAGCCTGGGGCTTGATTGCCCCGGGCTGTTTTCCATCAAAGCCGCGGCAACAGCGGCGACCGGGGACGTACGATGATCGTGGTCGAGGACCTGCACAAGCATTTCGGCGGCTTCCGGGCCGTCGACGGCGCATCGCTCAGGATCGGGACCGGCTCGATCACCGGGCTGATCGGCCCGAACGGCGCCGGCAAGTCGACGCTTTTCAACGTCATCGCCGGAGTGCACCAGCCGACCTCCGGCAAGGTGACGATGGACGGCGAGGACATCACCGGCCTGCCGCCGCACGACCTCTTCCACAAAGGTCTTCTGCGGACCTTCCAGATCGCCCACGAATTCTCGTCGATGACGGTTCGCGAGAATCTGATGATGGTCCCGGGCGGCCAGTCGGGCGAGCGGCTGTGGAACACCTGGTTCGGCCGCAAGCGCATTGCCGAGGAGGAACGGGCCCTCGCGGCCAGGGCCGACGAGGTGCTCGAGTTCCTGACGATCCAGCACCTGACGCACGAGAAGGCCGGGAACCTCTCTGGCGGGCAGAAGAAGCTTCTCGAACTCGGCCGGACGATGATGGTCGAGGCGAAGATCGTCTTCCTCGACGAGGTCGGCGCCGGGGTGAACCGCACGCTTCTCAACACGATCGGCGAGGCGATCGTGCGGCTGAACAAGGAGCGCGGCTACACGTTCTGCGTGATCGAGCACGACATGGATTTCATCGGCAAGCTCTGCGATCCGGTCATCGTCATGGCCGAGGGCAAGGTTCTGGCCGAGGGCTCGGCGGCGGAAATCATGCAGAACGAGGCGGTGATCGAGGCCTACCTGGGCACCGGGCTTAAGAACAAGGAGGCGGTGGGCGGATGAGGACCATGCTCCTTGCCGCATGCCTTGGCGCGGCCTCGCCCGCTGCCGCCGGCCTGATCTTCCCCCAGCCAGACGCGGAGGGTTGCTTCGCCATCGCGCCGGACTTCGACTTCTGCGGAGCGGACCTCGGCTGGCGCGGCAACGCATCGAGCCACCCTTACATCACCGCGATCTTCACCGGCACGTCGGAGGGCGACTGGCTGGTTCTGAAGCTCTTCGATCCCGAGACCGGAACGATGGGCGCCATGGCCGGCACATCGTCGGAAGAAGCCGCCGAGTTCCTCGAACAGCGACGCCAGGCAAGCGGCCTCGAGGCTGAAGTGGCGGTGGCGCGCGGCGTCGGCGGAAAGGTCGTGCGAGACATGACCGACGCAGTTTCGGGCTACGCCGTGCGCTCGGTCGTCGTCGCCTATTCCAAAGACGAAACCCATGGCGGCACCCGCGTCATCAGCGAATTCACTGGCGAGCCATGGGTCCTGACCCTCTCGACCTCCTCGGCCGGCGGCCTCGACCAGGCATGGCAGCAGCATCTCGATGCCCTTGCGGCACTAAGGATCGACAAGTGAGACCGCCCCCCGTCATGGACATCAACGCACCCCTCCCAGACCGCCATCTGACCGCAAGGCCTGCCGGATGAGCGGCAAGAACCCCTACCAGGACGACCGTGGCAACAAGGACCGGTCGATCACCCGCGCGGCGGCGGACCGCGACGGCGACCCGGTCGGGCCGGGCGGCGCGGCGAAGAAGGCCGAGGGCGTGAACCCGTTCCTGATCGGCCGGGCGATGACCGGCGGCTACGGACGCGGCGCCGACATCCTGCACGACTGCACCATAGCGGTCGAACCGGGCGAGATCGCCGTCATCGTCGGTCCGAACGGCGCCGGCAAGTCCACCGCCATGAAGGCCGTCTTCGGGATGCTGAACCT
>JBNLCA010000596.1:0-7968 GCA_050303575.1 Paracoccaceae bacterium | reverse complement strand
AGGTCATGGGGATCGGCCCCGTTCCGGCGGTCGAGAAGCTGTTGGAGCGCACGGGGCTGAAGGCCGGGGACTTCGACGTGATCGAATCGAACGAGGCCTTCGCCGCGCAGGCACTTGCCGTGAACAGGGGCCTCGGTCTCGATCCGGTGCGCGTGAACCCCAACGGCGGCGCCATCGCGCTCGGCCATCCGGTCGGCGCCACGGGCGCGATCATCACCGTGAAGGCGATGTACGAGCTCGAGCGGACCCGGGGCTCGAAGGCCCTCATCACGATGTGCATCGGCGGCGGCCAGGGCATCGCGCTGGCGATCGAGCGGCTCTGACGTCGCAAACGGGCTAGGCAGCCCGCGCGCCCCGGCCTAGCGTCGGGTCGGGAGGTGCCGATGCAATACGGGTTGACGGACGAACAGGAGATGATCGTCGCGACGGTGCGCAGCTTCGTCGAGAACGAGATCTATCCGCACGAGGACGAGGTCGAGCGCACCGGCGAGGTGCGCCCCGAGGTCGCCGAGGCGATCAAGCGCAAGGTCATCGACCTCGGCTTTTATGCCTGCAACTTTCCCGAGGACGTCGGCGGCGCCGGCCTCAGCCACCTGGAATTCGCTCTGGTCGAACGCGAGCTCGGCCGCGGCTCGATGGCGCTGACGCATTTCTTCGGGCGGCCGCAGAACATCCTGATGGCCTGCAACGCCGACCAGCGCGAGCGCTACCTCCTCCCCGCCGTGCGGGGCGAGCGGATGGACGCGCTCGCCATGACCGAACCGGGCGCGGGCTCGGACATCCGGTCCATGAAATGCGCCGCCCGCCGTGACGGCGGCGACTGGGTGGTGAACGGCACCAAGCACTTCATCTCGGGCGCCGACCATGCCGACTTCGTCATCGTCTTCGTCGCGACGGGCGAGGACGCGACGCCCAAGGGTCCGAAGAAACGGATCACCACCTTCCTCGTCGACCGGGGAACGCCGGGCTTCACCATGCGCGAGGGCTACAGGTCGGTCAGCCATCGCGGCTATCGCAACATGGTTCTTGAATTCGACGACTGCCGCCTTTCGGACGCGCAGGTGCTGGGAGAGGTCGACGGCGGGTTCGAGGTGATGAACACCTGGCTCTACGCCACCCGCCTGACCGTCGCCGCCTTCTGCGTCGGCCGGGCGCGCCGGGTCTTTGACACCGCGCTCGCCTACGCCGCGAGCCGCGAGCAGTTCGGCCAGCCGATCGGCCGGTTTCAGGGCGTCGGCTTCCAGCTCGCCGACATGATCACCGAGATCGACGCCGCCGATCTCCTGACGCTGGCCGCCGCGAACCGGCTGGACCAGGGCCTGCCCGCGAACCGCGAGATCGCCAGCGCGAAACTCCACGCGTCCGAGATGCTGGCGCGCGTGACCGACGCGGCGATCCAGATCCACGGCGGCATGGGCCTGATGGACGATCTGCCCCTGGAACGCTGGTGGCGCGACGCGCGGGTCGAGCGGATCTGGGATGGTACCTCCGAGATCCAGCGCCACATCATCAGCCGCGACCTTCTGCGCCCGCTCGGAGCCTGAGACATGGACCAGTCCCCCATCGCCGACCTCCTCTTCTCGCCTGCCTATGCGCGACTGACCGGCAACCTTGCGCTCATCGCGCTCCTGGCGGCGCTGGTCTTCACCGTTCTGGCGCTTGCCCACTACGGGCGCGCGCGAGAGGCGGCGAGTACCTCCGCCCCGCCGCCCTGGGGCCTCCTCATCGCGACCTGGCGGGACTCGATGATCATCACGCTCCTCTATGTCGCAGAAGGCCTCGTCTATCGCGCTTCGCGTTTCGTCGGCGCGGCCGAACGCGGCCTCGATTCGGCCTTCCACTTTGTCGCCATCGCCGAGCCGATCCTCGGCTTGATCCTGATGATGGGCGTCTTCGTGATCGGCTACCTGCGCGTCCGCGCGCTCTCGGACTGGATCGCCGCGCAGAAATGAAACCCGAGATCACCATCACCTACTGCACCGGCTGCAACTGGCTCCTGCGCGCCGGCTGGATGGCGCAGGAACTTCTGTCGAGTTTCGGACCCGAACTTGGCCGGGTGACCATCGTGCCGGGCGACGGCGGCATCTTCCGGATCGAGTATGGTGACGAGGTGATCTGGGACCGCAAACGCGATGGCGGCTTTCCCGAGGCGAAGGTGCTGAAGCAACTGGTGCGCGACCGGGCCTGGCCGGACCGGGATCTCGGCCATATCGACCGGGCGGGCAAGACGGAGTGACGGGCATGCCTCCGGCGGGAGTATTTGGAAACAAAAGAAGCAACGGTTTCTTAACCATGTTGCAGCAGTCTGGCCCGGCGGTACAGGCGGGAGCGCCGATGACCGCAACGGAAGAAGCCGCTCTGCCTCGCACGTCGGGGCAGAGCGCGCATTTCTCCTTCTTTTGTTCTCAACTACTCCCGCCGGAGGCGACGCCGCGCGCCGGCGTGGCGCCGGGCCCAAGGCCCGATGGGGCGGAGCGCAGCTCCGGTCCGGAGGGGCGCGGGAGCGCCCCCGGTCTCCTCCGATGACCCGGTCTCTCGATCGCCTGTTCCGGCCGCATTCGGTCGCCGTCGTCGGCGGCGGCGCGTGGGGACGGTCGGTCGTCGCGCAGCTCGGCAAGCTCGGCTTCCCCGGCAAGGTCTGGCCGGTGCATCCTTCCGCAGCCGACGTTGCCGGTATCCCGGCCTTTCCATCGCTCGCCGCCCTGCCCTCGGCGCCGGACGCCACATTCGTCGGGGTGAACCGCAAGGCGACAGTCGAGGTGATCCGGCACCTCTCGGCGATGGGCGCCGGCGGGGCGAGCTGCTTCGCGGCCGGCTTCGCCGAAGCCGAGGCCGAGGACGGCGAAGCGGCGGCCCTGCAGTCAGCGCTGCTCGAGGCGGCCGGGGAGATGCCGGTCCTCGGGCCGAACTGCTACGGTTTCGTCAACGCCATGGACCGGGTGTGCCTCTGGCCCGACCAGCACGGGCTTCTCCCGGTCGAGCGTGGCGTCGCCATCCTGACCCAGTCGTCGAACATCGCCATCAACCTGACCATGCAGGCGCGCGGCCTGCCCATCGGCTACATCGTCACCGCCGGCAACCAGGCGCAGCTCGGCCAGGCCGACATCGCGGCGGGGCTCCTCGACGATCCGCGTGTCAGTGCCATCGGCCTTCATGTCGAGGGCTTCCGCGACCTGCGCGCCTGGGAGGCCTTTGCGGCCAGGGCCCATGCGCGCAAGGTTCCGGTCGTCGTCCTCAAGGTCGGCCGGTCCGAGGCGGCCCGCGCCGCCACCGTCTCGCACACTGCCTCGCTCGCGGGCGGCGATGCCGGGGCGGGTGCATTGATCCGGCGGCTCGGATTCGCGCGGGTGCAGTCGCTGCCGGAGTTCCTCGAGACGCTGAAGCTTCTCCATGTCTGCGGTCCGTTGCCGTCGGCCCGGATCGCCTCAATCTCCTGTTCCGGCGGCGAGGCCTCGCTGGCGGCGGACACGGCCGCGGGGCGGCGGCTGACCTTCCCGCCGCTGAACGACCGCCAGCGCGCCGGTCTGAGGGAGGCGCTCGGCCCGATGGTCGCGCTGGCGAACCCGCTCGACTACAACACCTATATCTGGCGCGACACTGCGAAGATGACCGATGCCTGGTCGGCGATGATGGACCCGTCGCTGGCGCTGACGATGCTGATCGTCGACTATCCGCGCGCCGATCGCTGCGATCCCGCCGACTGGGAGTGCGCCACGCAGGCGGCACTGGCCGCGAGGGCCCGGACCGGGGCGAATGTCGCGCTGGTCGCGACGCTGCCGGAACTCCTGCCCGAGGGCATCTCGGCCCGGCTGATGACGGGTGGCGTCGTCCCGCTCCACGGTCTTTCCGAGGCGATGGCGGCGGCCGAGGCGGCGGCCGCGTTTCGGGCGCCCGCGGCCGATCCGCTGCTTTTGCCGTCCCCCACCGCTCCGGCCGTCACGCTGGGCGAGGCCGAGGCGAAGGCGCTGCTGGGCGCCCCCGTACCTCGGTCGGTCCGCGTGTCCTCTCCCGACGCGGCAGCGATGGCGGCAGCTGCGATCGGGTTTCCGGTCGTGCTCAAGGGCGAGGGCTTCGCGCACAAGACCGAGGCCGGCGCGGTGGTTCTGGGTCTGACGGACGCGGACGCCGTTCGCGCCGCCGCCGAAGGGATGCCCGCCGAAGCATGGCTGGTCGAGGAGATGGTGACCGGCGGCGTCGCGGAACTCCTGATCGGCGTGGTCAAGGATCCGGCGCACGGGTTCGTGCTGACCCTCGGCGCCGGCGGCCTGCTGACCGAACTGATGCGGGACAGTACCTCGCTGCTGATCCCGGCGTCGGACGCCGAAGTCGAGGCGGCGCTGGCGTCGCTGCGCATCGCGCCGCTGCTGGCGGGGTATCGCGGCAAACCCGCCGCCGACCGGACGGCGATCCTGACCGCTGTCCGCGCGGTCCAGGCCTATGTGATTGAACATGCCGCCCGGGTCGAGGAAGTTGAGATCAATCCGCTGATCTGCACGCCCACCGGCGCGGTGGCGGCGGATGCGCTGATCCGGGAGGGACAAGATGACCGATAGCCCAATCCGAACCCGCCGCGAGGGCGCGATCCTCGAAGTCACGCTCGACCGGCCCAAGGCGAACGCCATCGACCTCGCGACCAGCCGGATTATGGGCGACACCTTCGCCGCCTTCCGTGACGATCCCGAGATGCGGGTGGCGATTCTGACAGCGGCCGGGGAAAAGTTCTTCTGCCCCGGCTGGGATCTCAAGGCCGCCGCCGAGGGCGATGCGGTCGACGGCGACTATGGCGTCGGCGGCTTCGGGGGCCTGCAGGAACTGAGGGACATGAACAAGCCGGTCATCGTCGCGGTGAACGGCATCTGCTGCGGCGGAGGGTTGGAACTCGCCATCTCCGGTGACCTGATCCTGGCGGCCGAGCACGCGACCTTCGCACTGCCGGAAATTCGCTCGGGCACCGTCGCCGACGCGGCCTCCGTCAAGCTGCCGAAACGCATCCCCTATCACATCGCGATGGAGCTTCTCCTGACCGGCCGCTGGATGGACGTGGCCGAGGCGCATCGCTGGGGCCTCGTCAACGAGATCCTGCCGGCCGAAAAGCTGATGGACCGCGCGTGGGAACTGGCGCGCTTGCTCGCCTCGGGTCCGCCGCTGGTCTATGCCGCGATCAAGGAGGTCGTGCGCGACGCCGAGGATTCGAAGTTCCAGGACACGATGAACCGGATCACGCAGAGAAAGCTCCGCACCGTCGATATCCTCTACGGGTCCGAGGACCAGAAGGAAGGCGCCCGCGCCTTCGCCGAGAAGCGCGACCCGGTGTGGAAGGGGCACTAGCCCGGCGCGCGGCAGAAAGTGGCGTCACGCGGCCCCGGCGATCGCGGCCACCATGCGGCGCACTTCGGCCTCGGAGGTCTCGAACCGTCCGCCCGGCGGATCGAAGTCGGAAAAGGCCCGATCGCCCGCGACTTCGATACGGCAAGCCGCATGCGCCTCGGCCGCGCCGGTCGCCTTGAGCACGCTCGCGACGTTCTCGGGCGTGAGTCCGCAGCCGGGCATGACCGAGATTCGCCCCGCCGCCTGCAGGACCATCTGCCTGATGAGGCCTGCGCCATCCGGGGCCAGGGGTTCTGCGCCGGAGGTCAGCACGCGCTCGAAGCCGAGGTCTATGGCCTGTTCCATCGCCTGAAGGGCATCGGGAACGACGTCGATCACCCGGTGGAGCGTCTTTCCCACCGGCCCCGCCGCCATGACCAGTCGTTCCAGGAGCGCGATGTTCAGGCCGCCGTCCGGCGCCTGCGCTCCCAGAACCACGCCCGCGAGACCGGCGTCACGCGCGACTGCGATGTCCGCCAGCATGATCTCTGCCTCGGTGTCGGAGAACGCGAAGAGCCCGCTGCGCGGCCGGATCATGGCGTAACAGGGCACCGGCAATGTCGCGGCTGCCCGCATCAGCCCGGCCGAAGGCGTCAGGCCGCCCTCGGAAAGCGAAGAGCACAGCTCCACCCTCCCCGCGCCTCCCCTCATCGCGGCCACGGCGCCCTCGAACGTGTCGACACAGACTTCCAGCATGCCGCCATGCTTAGAGCGCGTTCGCGCCGGTGGGAACACATTCGAAGAGCGTCCGGCGGGATTTCATGAAATCCGCCCGCGGTTTGCTCACGGCGGACCGGCCAGCGGCGCAGACGCGTCAGACCTTGCCTCCGCGACTGCCCGAGGAAAGAGTGTTCCCATGAGCACCCTCCTCTCCATCGGCCATGGCTTTTCCGGGCAGGCTTTGGCGCGGCTCCTGCTGCCGCAGGGCTGGCGCATCGTCGGCACCACCCGCTCCGAAGAGAAGGCCAGGCGCCTCGGCGCGGAAGGGATCGAGGCGCTGGTCTGGCCGGGCGCCGACCTCGCCCCGGTGCTGGCCGAGGCGACGCACCTTCTGACTTCGGTCGCGCCGGATGCCGAGGGCGACCCGGTCCTGCGCGACTGGCGGGACGTCATCGCGGGCGGGACCTTCGAGTGGGTCGGCTACCTCTCGACGACCGGCGTCTACGGCCATCACGGCGGCGACTGGGTGGACGAGACGGCACCCCTGAACCCGGCGACCGAACGCGGCGCCCGGCGGGTGATGGCCGAAGCCGAGTGGCGGGCGCTGGACCTGCCCTTGCACATCTTCCGCCTCGCCGGGATTTACGGGCCGGGCCGTGGCCCGTTCGCCAAGGTCAAGGACGGCACCGCGCGGCGGATCGTCAAGCCTGGGCAGATCTTCTCGCGCATCCATGTCGATGACATCGCCAGCACGCTCGCCGCGTCGATCGCCAGGCCGAATCCCGGCGCCATCTACAACGTCTGCGACGACGAGCCTGCCCCGCCCGAGGATGTGCTCGCCCACGCGGCCGAACTCCTCGGCCTGCCGCTGCCGCCCGAAGTCCCGTTCGACGAGGCCGAGATGACGCCGATGGCGCGCAGCTTCTACGCCGAATCGAAACGCGTCTCGAACGACCGGATCAAGCGCGAGCTGGGCGTGCGGCTGGCCTACCCGGATTACCGGTCAGGCCTCGCCGCGCTGCTGGAAGACGAACTCAGCGCCCGCGACGGTTCCGCTCGGCCGTGATCGAGAAGAGCGACGGCGGGTAGTTCTCGCCGACCCTGAGATCGCCCAGCCGCACCGTGGTACGGTTGCGGTTCTCGTCGGTGACGATCCAGCCCCTCAGCCGCGTCGGGTTCGCCGAGAAATCCATCTGCAGCGTGCCGTATTCCGGATGCTCGGGATCCTGCGCGATCACCGCGGTGATGCCGTTGCCGAGGTCGTGATGACCCACCACCATGTTGGCGCGGCCAAGGTTTATGTTGCGCGCGAGGATCAGGTTGAGCGGCGTCCGGCGCAGCGGATATTCCTCGGGCGGCTGGTTCGACCGTGCATCGAAGATGGCGACCTGCCCGGCGCTCGCCAGGATCAGCGCGTCGTTCGGCGGATCGTATTCGAACCGCATCCGGTTCGGCCTGAGGATGAAGACCTTGCCCGATGACCGGCTGCCGTCGCCGTTCTCCTGCGTGAAGGTCGCCTCGACCGAGGTCAGGCCGTTCAGGTAGCGCGACAGCTCGTTCAGCGACAGGGCCGCCGCGAAGGAGGGCGCTCCCATGACGGCCAGCGCGGCGGGGGCAAGAAGAAGGCTGCGGCGAAACGGGTCCATGCGGTATCCTCGACTGCTCGTGGGCTTTAGGCCCCATCAGATAGGGACATGCCAGCCCAGGCCCAAGCGCTAGGCAATAACACGCCGCCGCCGGGCCAGTTCCGGGAGAGCATAAACCACGGGCCTACGGACGGGCAAATGTCTGCGGCAAAACGGGAAAGTCCCGGAAGCGTTCGGGGTGCCGCCCTTCATGGGCCTCGCGCTCAGAAGACCGGGATGTTGTCCAGTTGGTCGATCCCTGGATCTTGCGTCGGGTCGAAGACGCTGAAGACGTAAGAGCTTTCGTTGTTTCGCG
>JBNLCA010000595.1:0-3078 GCA_050303575.1 Paracoccaceae bacterium | reverse complement strand
CGGCATTCCGACCATCGTGCTTCTGGAAAGCTTCCTCGGTTTCCTCGGCTTTGCGGTGAAGCCGCCGCTGATCTCGTGGGGCCTGATGCTGCAGGACGCGAACGCCTTCTCGGTCCTCGGCTCGTACCCCTGGATCCTGGCGCCCGTCGGATTCGTCCTTGCAACCGTCTTCGCCTTCAATGCGCTCGGAGACGGACTGCGTGACGCCATCGATCCCTACTGAAATGCTGGACGCGCGCCCCGATATCATCATCGACGCCGAGAGGATCGGGGTGACCTTCAAGGTCGAGGGCGGCCATGTCGAGGCGGTCCGCGACGTATCGTTCCGGTTGCACAAGGGCCAGACCATCGCGCTCGTGGGCGAGTCGGGCTCGGGCAAGTCGGTGACCGCGCGGGCCATCATGAAGCTTCTGTCGAAGCGCGCCCGCGTCCATGACGAGACGCGCATCAGCTTCGACGGCCGCGACATGGCGCACCTCCGTCCCGCCGAGATGCGCCGGGTCAGGGGCAACCGGATCTCGATGATCTTCCAGGAGCCGATGTCATCGCTGAACCCGGTCTACACGGTGGGCAGCCAGATCGTCGAGGCTCTGCGCATCCATCAGAAGATTTCCAAGGCCGAGGCAGCGGCAAGGGCGCTGGAACTCCTGAAGGAAGTCCAGATCCCCGAACCCGAGGCGCGCCTGCGCCAGTACCCGCACCAGCTTTCGGGGGGGCAGCGCCAGCGCGTGATGATCGCGATGGCGCTTGCGAACGACCCCGACGTGCTGATCGCGGACGAGCCGACCACCGCGCTTGACGTCACGGTGCAGGCCGAGATCCTGAACCTCATCCGCGACCTCAAGGCCAAGACCGGCATGGCGGTGATCCTGATCACGCACGATCTGACCGTGGTCCGCAACTTCGCGGACCACGTCTATGTCATGCAGCACGGCGAGGTGCGCGAGGAAGGCCCGACCGAACGCATCTTCACCGACCCGCAGCATCCCTATACACGCCGGCTCCTCGCGTCCGAGCCGACCGGCATCGCAAACCCGATCGCAGATGCGAGCGAGACCGTCCTGAAGGGCGAGAACATCCGCGTCGTCTACACCCTTCGGCGCGGCGGTGCCTTCCGGGGCACGTACCACGACCTGATCGCCGTTGACTCGTTGTCGCTGGACCTCAAGCGCGGCGAAACGCTCGGACTCGTCGGCGAGAGCGGCTCGGGCAAGACGACATTCGGCCAGGCGCTGCTCCGGCTCATACGGACGGATGACGGCCGGGTCACTTTCTGCGGCGACCGGATCGAGGCGTATGGGCGCAAGGCGATGCGGCGGTATCGTTCGCGAATGCAGATCGTTTTCCAGGATCCGTTTGCCTCGCTCAATCCGCGCATGTCGGTGCGCCAGATCATCGAGGAAGGGCTGATCGTCAACGGCATCGGTGCGACATCGAAGGAGCGGATCGCCCGCGTGAAGCAGGCGCTGCGTGATGCCGGCATGCCCGACACGATCCTCTCGCGGTTTCCGCACGAATTCTCCGGCGGCCAGCGACAGCGCCTTGCCATCGCGCGCGCCATTGCGCTCGAGCCCGAGCTGATCCTGCTCGACGAGCCGACGTCGGCGCTCGACCTCTCGGTCCAGGCCCAGATCATCGACCTTCTGCGCAAGCTCCAGCGCGAGAAGGGTCTCTCCTATCTTTTCATCAGTCACGACCTGAAGGTCGTCCGCGCCCTCTGCCACCGCGTCATTGTCATGCAGCGTGGCCGCGTCGTCGAGGAAGGCCCGGTCTCCGAAGTCCTGGTGAATCCAAAGACGGACTACACAAGCCGCCTGGTCCGGGCGGCATTCGAAATCGCAACCTGACGAGCCGAGGCCATCATGAGCAAACCCATTGTCACAATCATCGGCGCCGGCTCGACCGTCTTCGCGCGGAACATCGCGGGCGACATCATCCAGCGCCCCGCCCTTGCGCAGGCAGAGATCCGGCTGATGGACATCGATCCCGTACGGCTGGAGGAAAGCGCGCTGATCATCGGCAAGATGGTCAAGACGCTCGGCGACAAGGCGACTGTCCGAACCTACTCGGACCAGCGCAGGGCACTCGACGGCTGCGACTTCGTGGTCGTCTGCTTCCAGATCGGCGGCTTCGAGCCGGCGACCGTCACCGACTTCGAAGTTCCGAAGAAGTTCGGCCTGCGCCAGACCATCGCCGACACGCTCGGCATCGGCGGCATCATGCGCGGTATCCGCACCGTGCCGCACTTGTGGTCGATCTGTGCCGACCTGATGGAAGTCGCTCCGGATGCCATCGTCATGCAGTACGTCAACCCGATGGCGATCAACACCTGGGCGATCGCGGCGAAGTACCCCGCGATCCGGCAGGTCGGACTTTGCCACTCGGTCCAGGGCACGGCCGAAGAACTGGCGAAAGACCTCGACGTTCCAATCGCCGAGATCCGCTATCGCGCAGCCGGCATCAATCACATGGCCTTCTACCTGAACTTCGAGCACCGACAGGCGGACGGCAGCTACCGTGATCTTTATCCCGATCTGGTGAAAGGCTACCGCGAGGGCCGCGCGCCAAAACCCGGCTGGAACCCGCGTTGCCCCAACAAGGTGCGCTACGAGATGCTGATCCGGCTTGGTTACTTCGTCACCGAGTCGTCCGAGCATTTTGCCGAGTACACGCCGTGGTTCATCAAGCGCGACCGGCCCGACCTGATCGACCGGTTCGGCATCCCGCTCGACGAATATCCCAAGCGCTGCGTCGAGCAGGTCGCGCGTTGGAAGGCAGAAGCCGCGCGCCTGAAGGACAGCGACACGGTCGAGTTGCGCGACAGCCACGAATACGCCTCGGACATCGTCAATTCTGTCGTGACCGGCGAACCTTCGGTCATCTACGGCAACTTCGGCAATCGCGGCTATATTCCGCAACTGCCCGATGGGTGTGCGGTGGAGGTTCCGACACTTGTCGACGCGAACGGCCTGCAACCGACGACCGTCCACGACATCCCGCCGCAGCTGATCGCGCTGATGCGGACCAACATCAACGTGCAGGACCTGACGGTGCAGGCGCTTCTGACCGAGAACCCCG
>JBNLCA010000594.1:0-2785 GCA_050303575.1 Paracoccaceae bacterium | reverse complement strand
TCACCGAAATCCCCTTCCAGGTGCAGAAGTCCAAGCTGATCGAGCGCATCGCCGAGCTGATCCAGCTGAAGAAGATCCCGATCCTGGCCGATGTCCGCGACGAGAGCGCCGACGACATCCGCATCGTACTCGATCCGAGATCCAAGAACGTCGATCCCGACGTGCTGATGTCGATGCTCTTCCGCAACTCGGATCTCGAGTCGCGCTTCTCGCTGAACATGAACGTGCTGATCGACGGCAAGGTGCCGAAGGTCTGCTCGCTCAAGGACGTCTTGCGCGCCTTCCTCGATCACCGGCGCGAGGTGCTCGGCCGCCGCACCCGTCACCGGATGGAGAAGATCGACCACCGGCTCGAAGTGCTGCGCGGCTTCATCATCGCGTTCCTGAACCTCGACCGCGTCATCGACATCATCCGCTACGACGAAGACCCCAAGTCGGCGCTGATGCGCGAGCGCTGGGACAAGGCACACAAACGCGCCACCTCCGAGAAGGACTACACCGCGCCGGGCAAGGGGCCGGGCGAGCTTTCCGAGGTCCAGGCCGACGCCATCCTCAACATGCGCCTGCGCTCGCTGCGGCGCCTGGAAGAGATGGAGCTGAAGCGCGAGCACGACGCGCTTCTCGCCGAGCGCAAGGGCCTCGAGGGGCTGCTGGCCGACGAGACGAAACAGTGGGGGCGGATCGCCGAGGAGCTGCGCGAGACCCGCAAGGCCTTCGGCAAGGACGCCCGCCGCACGATCTTCGAGGACGCCAAGGTCATCGAGGACGTCCCGATGGAAGCGATGATCGAGCGCGAGCCGATCACCGTCATCTGTTCGCAGATGGGCTGGATCCGCGCCATGAAGGGGCACCAGCCGCTCGACGCCGAGGTCAAGTTCAAGGACGGCGACGGCCCCGCCTTCGCGTTCCACGCCGAGACCACCGACAAGATCCTGATGTTCGGATCGAACGGCCGGTTCTACACGCTCTCGGCGGCGAACCTGCCCGGCGGCCGCGGCATGGGCGAGCCCGTGCGGCTGATGGTCGACCTGCCGAACGAGGCCGCCATCGTCGCGCTCTTCGCGCATCGTCCGGGCCGCAAGCTGATCGTCGCCTCGGTCGCGGGCGACGGCTTCGTCGTGCCCGAGGACGAGGTGGTGGCGCAGACCAAGGCCGGCAAGCAGGTCCTGAACGTCAGGGATGGCGTGACGGCGGCGGTCTGCCGCCCGGTCGAGGGCGACCACATCGCGGTCGTCAGCGCCAACGGCAAGTTCCTGGTCTTCCCGGTCACCGAACTCCCCGAGATGGGCCGCGGCAAGGGCGTGCGCATCCAGAAGTACAAGCTGGCCTCGGGCCGTCAGGGCACCCTGGAACTCGACGGCGGGCTTTCGGACCTCGTCACCTTCGACTGGGCGACGGGCCTGAGCTGGACGATGGGCGGCGGCAAGACCCGGACCGAGAGCGACATGACCGAATGGCTCGGCCCGAGGGCGGGGGTGGGCAAGCGTCCGCCGCACGGGTTCCCGCGGAACAATAAGTTTAGCTGAGGCAGGCGGCTAGTCGGTGGTCAGATCTTTGATGACACGGAAGCCTATAAGCGTGGTACGCGTTGTCTCGTCCTGCGGCAGACGCCACGCGGAGCGCGAATTGTCCATTGGGCCAAAATAGCTACCGCCGCGAATTGCTCTTATACAACTGTCGGCAGGACTTCTCTCAAGCCATTCGCTCGCGGTTGACCATCCATTATACCTCCTAGAGTAGCAGGACAGCGTCCACTCTGACACATTGCCAGACATATGCCTCAGACCCCAGGCATTCGCTGCATCTAGATCGTTAACTAAAACGGGAAGGCCGCGTGTGAGCAGGTCGGGGCGCAACTCGAAGAGAACTATTTCGGTTGCCGCCCCCGAGAAGTTGGCCCGCTCCGACGAGAGTTCGTCTCCCTGCGCAAAACGGGTCGTCGTTCCTGCGCGGGCAGCATATTCCCACTCTGCCTCGGTAGGAAGACGATAGGCGTTCGTTCCGCTCTTCAGATTAAGCCAAGCCACATAGGTAATTGCATCCTGAAAGGAGATGTTTATTACCGGGTCATCACTTCGCAAGAATGTATAGCCATTAATGATCTTGCGATCAGAACCGACGATTTCCATCGTTCGGCTGAGGGCCCGTGAGGAACCACGTATCATCACATGGCTATCAGGGACATAGCCGTCGCAACCACCGTCGTCGACACAGGCGCGCCACTCTCCAAACGTTATTTCGTGGCGAGACATTGCGAACGGAACATCGATCGTCACTTCATGCTGCGGACCTTCGTCATCCTTGACGTATGGATGATCCGGTGTTGCCCGCTGAAGTCGGCCATTCAAGAACACAGCGTTGTGACGAAACTCATCCGCCGGCGCTCCCATGACGAAACTGCCCATCGGTAACTCGATCATTTCCGGGCAAACATCGCAGTCACGAAATACGCCCAGCGGTTCTGACTGCGCGGCAGGCGCCAGCGTGAGGACGAGGGCAAGCAGGCCGATCGATCGCATTCCCAACCCTTCGAAGTCGTACCGGCATCAGACAGGAATTCTGGCTGCCGTTCTGCCCCGACCCTAGGCAAATTCAGCATCGGGCGCCATCATGCTGCGCATGACCCCTCCGCGTGCCGCCCTGATCGCCATGGTCCTCGCTACCCCGGCGCTGGCCGAGATGCCCGCCCCGGTGACGGACGGCGACTACCGGCCGGTTCGGCTCGAGGAGGTCGAGCTGGGGCGGTTGCTCTTCGGGGATCCGGTGATCTCGGGCAACCGCAACA
>JBNLCA010000593.1:0-3842 GCA_050303575.1 Paracoccaceae bacterium | reverse complement strand
GTGGGCCAGATCCGGACCTCGGCCGCTTCCGGTAGCGGCGCGGCGCGCGGCCAGGCGACGTGGGCGATCTCGCGGACATGCGCCGCGAGATCCTGGCCGACCTGACGCGCGAGATCGGCGGCGTCGCGGACCTCGGGACCGATGCGCAGCCGGATGGCCAGCTTGCGTATGCGGATCACCGCGGTCTCGCCGAAAGCCGCGTCAAGTTCCCGTGCCAGCGCATCGAGAACGGCGGGCAGGAAGCGGCGCTCGACCACCTCCTGCACCGCGCCCGCGCGGTCTCGCACCCCGTCCGGCAGGCGCAGCGCGAGTGCGAGGGAACCGACCCGGAGCGCGCCCATCGCCTAGTGCCGGTCGGCGACCTTGCCGGCCATCCCCTTGACCGCCACGGCGCTGAGGCCACGGCCACGCAGGTGCTCGTTGAGCGCCTTGCGGATCGCCGAGGTCGTCGCCGTTTCCTTCAGGTCGGTCCGGGTGAAAGGCTCGTCGTCGTCCCGCTCCCTGGCGACCGCGCCGACCGCATCACCGACCGACTCGAGCGCCTTGAGTGCGGCGGTGAAGACCAGGCCGACCGCCTTGTCGGCGGAGACCGCGTCCTCGATCGCGCCGTCCTCGACCAGCTCGGGGCCGATGCGCTTGGCCAGTACCTCGGGGTCGCGCGCCAGAAGATCGTCCAACGTCGCCACGTCGGCCCGGCCGAGCGCGCCGAGCGTCGCGTCGAAGAGCGTGCCGTCGCCGACCGGCTTGAGGTCGGAGAGAGACACCGTCGCCCGGACCTCGCGCATCAAGTCGAGCGCCGACGCCTTGGCGAGGATCGGCGCCGCCTCGACCCGTGCCTCGAGATGCCGATTGACCTGCGTGGCGAAGACGGCGACCTCCTCGACCGGGGCGGCAGGGGCGGGGAAGCCCGGCGCTGGCTGGAAGCCGCCCATGAGCGAGCCGTCGAGCAGCTTGCCGATCGAGAACGTCTGGCCGCCGCCCAGGCGCAGTTGGCCGTCTTGCGTCATGAGCTGGGCCTGGATCGCCTCGATCTCGTCCGGGCCGAGATCGACGTCGGGCGTGCGCGCGACACAGCAGATCCAGCTGGCGAGGCGGGTCGCCATCACGTCCATCGGCGCGACGCCGAAGAGGCCGGTCCAATGGGTCAGCAGGGGTCCGGTCAGCACGTAGCGGCGATGCGCCCATTCGTCGAAGCAGAGGATCTTTCCCTTGCGCGAGACCTTGACGCAGCCGAGGTAGATGCCGTGCAGGTTGCCGTGACAGCGCGGGCCGCGATAGTTGAACTCGGCGCACCACTCCTGGAAAAGCTGACGCAGGCAGCGCTCGGCCTGGGCGGCCTTGGGATCGCGCAGGTCGATCTTCCACAGGACCCTCCAGGCGAGCCAGGAGACCAGCGCCGAGATGGCGGCGCGGGTGCGATCTGGCTCGTCCGCCGGATCGTTGCAAGGTGCGGTACCGATGAGACCGCGGAACCAGCCCCAGACCGCCGCAAGAAGCAGCGTGCGCGCGGCGCAGGCCGGGCTGACATCAAAGACCCATCCCTTCATCAGCGTGCCGCAGTCGGGAACGCGCTTGGGACCGCGCACCGCCTCGACGCGGGCCGAGACCGCGATGGTGTTCCCGCCGACGGCTTCGATCCGGTAGTCGACCTCGTAGGACGAACCGCCGGCCAGCGGCGCCAGTTCGGCGGTGAAGCGCCGGTCCATGCGACCGTTCTGAGCAAGGTCGCTTTCGGTGAAGGCAAGCTCCATCAGCGTCTCGATCCGCTTCTCCGTGCCGGTCTCGTCGCGGGTCATCAGGAAGCCGTAGCCGAGTGGCGGGGTTAGCGTGAAATCGATGCTGCGCGCGGCAGCGTTCTGGAACGTGACGTCGGTCGACTGGCCGGCGACGGTGGGCACCCATTCGCGCCGGTCCTCGATGTCGTTGCCGGCAGCATCCTTCAGCTGAACCTGCATCTGCACAGCGGGTGGCGCGTAGGGCGCGTGCGCCTGGACCGAAGGAGCGTGCCCGATCTCGGGTTCGGGCGCCTCGTGGCCCGCTTCGGCCAGCATGTCGCGCAGCTTGTCGATCTTTTCGCAGAAGCGCTCCATCGGGCCGGGGCCGGGCTCGCAGGGCGGCGGGACGAGGCGCAGGCGGGTCGTCTCGCGCACCGCGCTCGGACGGCAGCCTCCGGGAAGTGTGGCGCAGGGATCCTCGAACACCTGCCGCGGATCCTCGGGGCATTCGACATATTCCAGCATCAGGCAGGCCTCGACCGGACCATCGGGCCGCTCGCACGGGTCCTCGCAGGGGCCCGAGCCAGCCTTCAGGATCTCGCGGAAGTCCTCCGAGCAGATGTCGATCAACTCGCGTTCGCCCACCGTCGAGGCGCATTCGACAACAAGGTCGTCGCCGCAGCAGCTGAGCCCGTAGCCGGGGCACAGGGTGAAGGCACGCGCCTTCTCGTCCCATTGGACCGAGAGGCCCCAGACCACGCCGCTGCCGAGCGCTCGGTTGGTCAGACGGCGTTTCATCTGCCAGTAGGACTGCTCGCGCTTCATGTCCTCCTCGCCCAGCACCATGCCGTCGTAGAACTCGGTGCGGCGCAGCCCGCCGTGGAGCGCGCCGGGCACGCAGGGCAGGAACTCGTGCTTCGTCTTGGTCATGGCTTCAGTCCCCTACGGCAAAGTTGCAGTGGCAGGATTCGATCGGTTGATGTGAACAGGGCTCGCACGTTTCGGGCGGCGGGCAGATCGCGTCGGGCAGGCAGTGCAGGAACGAGCAGAGGAACTCCTCGACGCATTTGCCGAGATCCATGTCCTGGCCCTCGTCCCGGTCGCAAAGCTCATCACCCATGCAGCGCAGGAAGTCGCAGAACGAGGTCTTGAAACAGTCCCGGATGCGCCAGCGTGTCTCGCACGAAATCGAGAAGAGGTTGGCGCAGCTTCCGTCCTCGTCGTAGCGCGCGGGCGTGGCGGTGCTGGCGGCGTGGGTGCCGCATCCGCAGCTTCCGCCGGAGCCGGATTTCGATCCGCCGCAACCACAGCCGCCCGTGGACTTTCCGCCGCAGCCGCACCCCGGCTGGCGGACCGGCGCGCGGGCGGTACCGGCCCGCTCGTATACGGCGGCGGTGCCGAGCCGTCCGGCCCTTGCGACAGCCATCGGCGCGCTGGCCTTGGCCGGAGCGCTCGTCATCGCCAGGGACCGCGTTTCGACCGGAACGATGGATCCGGGGTCGGCCGACGAGGCGAGCATCGCGGTCCGGGGCGGGTTGAGGCTGCGCTGGCGCATGGCGAATCTCCTGATGTCGGAGGCGGTTTGGGGAGCCGAGAGATACTGGTACTCGCCCGGCTGGACGGCGACGAAGGCGACGGTCTGGCTGGTCGGGATGATCACCTCTGGCTCGGGCTTCTCGGGCACTTCCAGCGAGCCTTCCCAGCGCTGCCAGAGCGCAGCCGCGGCGGCACCGAGCGCGAGGAAGTGGATCATCTGAGGCGCCTCGAGCCCGCCTTCGGGATTGAACGCGCGATAGACCGGAGCGCCCGAGTAGACCGGATGGGTGACCGAGCTGATCTCGAGCGCTTCGAGCATGCTCTTGGTCGCGGCCTTGCGCAGGACGCCGGCCTCGCCGCGGTTCAGGCCGATCTTCTCGAGGCCGCCCTCCTCGCCCTCGATATCGGCTTCGATCTTGCGGGTCGTGCCCGAATACAGTTCCAGAACGGGCATCGCGCCGCGAATGCCGACGACCGCGCCCTTGCCGCCGAGCGCGACGCCGGCGAGGGCGACCTCGCCGACCTTCTTCAGCATCGCGAAACCGGTGTCGAGCCGCGTCGCGGCCTTTTGCTTTTCCTCGGCGGTCGCCG